>CALWLH010000055.1 GCA_944381475.1 uncultured Lachnospiraceae bacterium
GATTTCAAAGAAATTTTCCGCTTCAAATTTGTGACGCTCCCTTCGGATTTACAAAATCCTGCATAAATGAAATACAACTGTGCAGACTATCCGTCAGAAATTATTAGCCATTTCTGGCGGAAAGAGGAGATATGAAAAAAAGAATCGTTTTTTATGGGATTTTTTTAGGCGTTTGCCTAAGTACAGCAGGTTGTACAGGAAGGGATGATATGAAAGAAAGCTCCGGCAGTTTTACCGAGCACTCTGGTGAGGAGAGCAGCAGCGGCGTCCTGGAGAGTCTATTTGAAAGCGATGAGGAGAAAGAATCCTCCCGGAGCGCCTCCGACAATGATGAGGATGGGGACGATGATGGACTTTTGGGTCGGGCTGTGGACGTGCTTACGCGAATCTGGGACAGCTATGACGAGAATGAGCGGTTTTCCGCTGCCGGCGGGGACTATAATAATTCTGTGATGGATGCCCCCGGTTCCTTTGACATCACCAATACGGAGGGGATGTCTACCCAGCTCATATTCCCGGAGGAGCATGCGGACAAGATTGATGACGCGGCTTCTCTGATGCACATGATGAATTCCAATAGCTTTACCGGGGGCGTCTACCATGTGGCGGATACTGCCAATATGCAGATCCTGGCGGATGCACTGAAGGACAAGATTGAGAATACCCAGTGGATCTGCGGTTATCCGGACCGCCTGCTCATTGCGGATCTGGGTGATGGATATGTGCTCTCGGCTTTTGGAGAAGACCAGATTATGGAAACCTTTAAGAATAGGCTTTCCCAGGCCTATGGAGACAGCAAAATCCTCTACGACCAGGAGCTGACACAATAACCTTCCGTTCATCGATATCATCAGAATAGTCCCGGCTGCCCCCTGAGTGACAGGGCTGCCGGGACTATTGTTTTATGGATTTAACAGGTAGATGGCCAGGTTCAGATAGGCTGCAAAGGTACACCATAAAAGATAGGGTATCTGCAGATAGGCCGCCAGACGGTTGATGGGATCAAACTGGCAGATCATCCGAAGTACCAGAACCCAGAGAAACAGCAGCCACACAAAGGCAAGCAAAAAGGCCTGAAGGTTGAAAAAGACCAGCGGCCACATGAGATTTACAAACAGCTGGATGCCGTAGGTGAATAGGGCATCCGTCCGCTTTTCCTTTTCTGCCTCCGCCGTCACAATTCGGTAGCAGGAGATTCCCATCAGCAGGTATAAAACGTTCCAGACGATTGGAAATACAATTGATGGGGGCGCCAGAGGCGGCCTGTTGAGCTGCCTGTATATGGAAAAGGCGCCGATATTTAGAATGGCGGACAGCAGGCCTGCGCCTAAGGGTATAATTATACAGATTAGGAAGGTTCTCCAGCTAAATTTTCTTTGCCTGCTCATATCAATCTCCATTCCGCAGTTTTTGACAGGAAAGCAAGCGACCGTGAAGCCGCAGGGTGCTCGATATTGCCTCTGAAAAAAGCTGCTGACCGTTCAGTCCTAGTATATGCTGGTTGTTCTAAAATATGAAATTCTCTGAGGGCATAGTGGTATCAGCAAGAAAACCTGTGCGGCATCCCAGTAATCCAGCAGGGGTCAGCCTGCTGAGCTGGTTACCCCCGGCTATTTGAGCTGGGGGCTTTCTTTATCAAAAGCTCATGCATAATCACCATCAGCACCAGCGCCAGCAGCAAAAAGACGGGCAGCAGCGCCACGGTGATGTGGTTGGCGATCAGCCCGAACAGAGGGGGCATCAGGCAGGTGCCCGCATAGGCGCTGGCCATTTGAACCCCGATCACAGCCTGGGATTTGTCCGCTCCGAAGTGGTCCGGGGTGGAGTGGATGATGCTGGGATAGATGGGAGCGCAGCCCAGTCCGATGAAGGACAGACCCGCCAGGGAGAGTCCGGAGCCTCCTGGAAGCAGCATGATTGCAACACCCACGCCGATCAGCGCCTGCCCCAGGCGGATCATCTGGGTGTCATTCAGCTTCATGGTGATAAAACCGCTGAAAGCCCGCCCCAGGGTGATGCCGATAAAAAATACGCTGGCAAAGCTGGCGGCTGCCTGGGCTGACATGCCCCTGTGCAATGTCAGGTAGCTGCTTGCCCAGAGGATGGTGGTCTGCTCTAGGGCGCAGTAGCAGAAGAAGCAGACCATCACCTCCTTTGCCCCGGGTATCTGAAAGATTTTCTTCAGGGTAAGGGGCTCCCCTGGGGCTTTATCCGCCCCTTGGGAGGCAGTGCTTCCCTTCCAAAGGGGGAGACTGATGAACAACATGGCGGTGAGGACAATCTGGATGATGGCGATATAGCGGTATCCCCAGTTCCACCCCTGCCCCCGTGAGAGGGCAAAGCCCATCACATAGGGGCCAACGGTGGCGCCCAGGCCCCACATACAGTGAAGCCAGCTCATATGCCTGCTTTTGTAATGCAGGGCCACGTAGTTGTTCAGGGCGGCGTCCACGCTGCCGGCACCCAGACCGTAGGGGATGGCCCAGAGACATAAAAGCCAGAAGGAGCCTGTGGTGGAAAAGCCAAACAGCGCCGCTGCTGTCATGGCCACGCTGATGGCCGTCACCCTTCCGGTGCCCAGAAGTCTTGTGAGTCTGTCGCTTTGCAGACTGGAGACGATGGTGCCGGCGGAGATGATCATGGAAATGATCCCCGCATAGGAGACGGGAACATGAAACTCCTGATACATGGTGGGCCAGGCGGCTCCAAGAAGGGAATCCGGCAGGCCCAGGCTGATAAATGCCAGGTAGATGATAAACAAAAGCAGATGAAACATGGCGGATACCTCCGTGCAAGTAGGATGTCGGTCAAAATATCCATGCTATTTAAGTGCATTTTGGCGGGATTGTCAATACTCTTTTTAAGATTCTGCCTACCAAATTATGAGGCCTAAGAGAGCAGAAAAGCATTGAAAATAGAGCATGACGATGGTATCATGGGACAGAGCTGCCTGTGAACTGAAAACCGGAAAACAGGAGGAAGAAGTTTGGAAGGAAGCTTCCAAATCTGCCATGATGACGCGGCGAGCGCGTCAGAAAGAGGGAATCATGACCTTTGAGATTAGGGATACTTTTTATCTGGATGGGGAGCCGCTGCAGATTATCTCCGGCTCCTTTCACTACTTCAGGACTGTGCCCCAGTACTGGCGGGACAGACTGGAAAAACTGAAAAATATGGGCTGCAATACGGTGGAAACCTATATTCCCTGGAATTTCCATGAACCGAAGAGAGGAGAATATCTGTGGGATGGCATGAGGGATATCTGCCGTTTTCTGGACATTACAAAGGAGCTGGGGCTCTATGTCATTCTTCGTCCCTCCCCCTACATCTGCGCGGAGTGGGAGTTTGGCGGGCTTCCTGCCTGGCTTTTAAAGGATCCGGATATGCAGCTTCGCTGCAGCTACGGACCCTATCTTGCGGCGGTGAGGGAGTACTACGAGGTGCTGATTCCGAAGTTGGCGCCCTATCAGATCAGCCAGGGCGGAAATGTGATCCTGTTTCAGATCGAGAATGAGTACGGATATTACGGCAATGACCGTGCCTATATGGAGTTTTTGTACGACACCATGCGCGCATTGGGAATCACCGTCCCCTTTGTCACCTCCGACGGCCCCTGGGGCAAGGCCTTTGAAAACGGCATGGTGAGGGACGCCCTGCCCACAGGAAATTTCGGCTCCAACGTGGAAGGCCAGTTTCAGGTGATGAGGGAGAAGATCGGAGAGAACCGCCCCCTCATGTGTATGGAATTCTGGGTGGGCTGGTTTGACGCCTGGGGGGAGGAGCATCATGCCTCGGATCTGGAGCAGAATAAAAGGGATCTGGATGCCATCTGCCGCCTGGGCCACTGTAATTTCTATATGTTCGAGGGGGGCACCAATTTTGGCTTCATGAATGGCAAAAACTGGGGGGCGAAAACAGCAGACATCACCTCCTACGATTATGACGGGATTCTCACTCAGGACGGTCGGATCACCCCAAAATACAGAGCCTTTCGGGAAGTGATCGGCAGGTATCATCCGCTCCCGAATATACCCCTAAGCAGCACAATCACCCAAAAAACCTATGGTTTCTTTAGAATAGGAAGAAAGGTGAGTCTCCTGTCCGTCCTGGATAAGATTTCTTCTCCGATCCATGCCCTAAACCCTGTAACCATGGAGAAGCTGGATCAGGCCTATGGCTACATTCTGTACCGGGCAAGGACCAGACAGGAGGAGGTGGTGGATTTTATCCGGGTGGATGGGGCCAGCGACCGGGCTCAGGGATATCTGAATGGCCGCCTGCTTTTTACCGCCTTCGGAGATACCATGTGGGAGCAGTTTGACGTACCGGAGGAGATGAAGGCCTTTGGGGCCACTGTGGATGTGCTGGTGGAAAACATGGGCCGGGTGAATTTTGGCCAGGTGCTGGAGGATCAGAGAAAGGGACTCACAAAGGGGCTGCGGATTAATGACCACCGTCACTTTGGCTATGACATTTATACCCTGCCCCTGGACGAGGAGCAGCTGGGAAAACTGGATTTTGACGCCGGGTATCAGGAGGGAGGCGCCGCCTTCTATGAGTGCTGCGTCCAGGTGGATGCTCCGGCGGATACCTTCCTGGATCTGACAGGCTTTGGAAAGGGTGTGGCCTTTGTGAACGGCTTCAACATCGGCCGTTTCTGGGAAATCGGGCCCCAGAAGCGTCTCTACATCCCGGCGCCCCTGCTGAAGTCCGGGACAAATACCATCCTGATCTTTGAGACGGAGGGTAAGGCAGCAGGAGAGATAGCATTGTTTGACAGGGAATAATAAGAACTTTACTGAAGAGGCATGGAATAAAGGATCGGGATGAGACCCCAAAGGTTAAACACGGAAGCTATAAGGATGAAGACAGGCAAGCCCCTGCCCGCTGCTTATTGCTTGCGTAGTTGAAGCAGGGAACTTCCTGGATTCGGTTAAACCGCTGAATATGTTGAAAACACCTTTGATTTTTGCGCATAATGTGCTAGAATCATTTGGACGGGTATTCGCCCGAAAAAAATTACGAGGAGGCTTTTATGTTATTAAGGGGTAAGGTAGCAGTGGTGACAGGGGGTACCAGAGGTATCGGCCTGGCTATTGTGAAGAAGTATCTGGCGCATGGCGCAACGGTCGTGCTTTGCGGCTCAAGACTGGAGACAGCAGAAAAGGCTGTAGCTCAGATTAAGGCAGAAAATCCCGATGCAAAGGTGGAGGGTATCGCTCCTGATCTGCAGAACGCTGAGGAGATGGAGAAGGCTCTTGGCGCAGTAAGGGACAAGTATGGTAGGCTTGATATTCTGGTGAACAATGCGGGAATCTCCGCCAGGGAAAGCCTGTATGACTATAAACCGGAGGATTTTGAGAAGATCATTTCCTTAAATGTCACCTCCGTGTTTGTGGGCTCCCAGGCAGCGGCCAGGATCATGAAGGAGCAGGGGGGAGGCGTTATCCTGAACACCAGCTCCATGGTGAGCATCTACGGCCAGCCCTCCGGCTGCGGCTATCCTACATCGAAATTTGCAGTCAACGGTATGACAAAATCCCTGGCCAGGGAGCTTGGAAAGGACAATATCCGAGTCAATGCGGTGGCGCCCGGCGTGACAAATACCGACATGGTAAAGGTTCTGCCTCCAGAGCTGATCAAGCCCATCGTTTCACAGATTCCTCTTGGACGGGTTGGGGAACCGGAGGAGGTTGCAGATGCCTTTGTGTTCCTGGCAAGCGATATGGCTTCCTATATCACGGGAGAGATTCTGTCCGTGGACGGCTGCGGCAGAAGCTGACAAGATTGCTCTTGCGGGGCAATCTGCGCCCGGTCTGTTCGGCTCATTTGTACACCTCCGCGACCCACAGTTGCGCATTTATCCACCAGAATATATAGTCTTCAAAATACTATAATGATACGCTTGTTGGGAGAGGAGGGGGAACGTGTTATCAGAAAAATTATATCTGCTGCGAAAGATTTTAAAAAAATGAAAGGTGAAGGAGGAAGTATCATGAAAAAGCTAAGTGTTCTTTTTAGCGTGCTCGCAGCCATCCTGGCTGTGGTTATGTGTGTGGTGGTGGGTATAAACTACCGCATGATGCTATATGGGGCCAAGAGCGCAGGATACAGCGCACCTCCCAGTGCAGCCTTTCTGTATGCCATACCATATCTGGCTGCCATATTGATCTGTGTGGTTTTGGCGGTGGTGTTTGGAAAGAAGGGGAAGTAAACTTTTGCACAGGCTCCATTTTTCTGCGAAAAATGGCTACTTTTCGCTGTTTTGCGGGTCCCAAAGTCATACATTGCCATGCGAGCATGGCATGTATGACCTTTTGCCCCTGATATCATCAAATATGGATAATAATGCATGGACGTTCTACTATAGTAAAGAGGAGGCAGATGATATGGAACTTCGCACACTTCGCTATTTTCTGGCTGCGGCGCAAGAGGAGAACATCACCAGAGCAGCAGATATTCTGCATGTAACACAGCCTACTTTGAGTCGTCAGATAATGGACTTGGAAAGAGAACTGGGCGCCACCTTAATACTCCGTGGAAAAAATGGACTGACTTTGACGGACGACGGCATCTTTTTCAAGCAGCGTGCGGAGGAAATTGTCGAGCTGGCGAATCGTTTGGAACAGTCTTTTGCAGAACGCAACGTGGATGTCAGCGGAGTCATTTCTATCGGCGCTACGGAAGCCATTGGCAGCCGGCTTTTTGCGCGATACGCCCGGAGGGCGGCCGCCGTGCTTGCACGAGCGGACATCCGACGGGCAACGGTCATCGAGCGGCAATGCCGCGAGATGAGCGAGGTATCGCGGTGATCGGGTAGGGGGAAGGAATTCCCCCTATCCGATCTAAACTGGTCAAGCAGTTTTCAGAAAAATATCCGCTGGTGCAGTTTAATCTATACAACGAAATGGCAGATTATATCAAAGACCGCATGGATAAAGGACTGATTGATGTAGGCCTGTTATTGGAGCCGATTGATACCTCAAAATACGATTTTATTCGTCTTTCTCAAAAAGAAAGCTGGGGCGTGCTCATGCGGGACGATCATCCTTTAGCTGGACGAGAGTCCATTGCGCCGAATGAAATTGCAGAGTATCCGCTGATCCTTCCTTTACGTGAGCGGGTTCGAGCGGAAATTTTAAACTGGCTGAAGCGGGAGGAGAAGGATTTGAACATCCCGCTGAGCTATACGCTGCTTTCCAATGCGGTGCTGCTTGTTGAAGAAGGGTTAGGCTGTGCTTTTTGCCTGGACGGCGCTTTGGCCATCCACAGTAGTCCTCGCCTGCGCTTTATTCCGATTCGGCCAGAGCATACCACCCGCAGTGTGCTGGTATGGAAAAAAAACCATCTGTTTTCCCCCGCAACTTCTCTGTTTATTCAAGAAATCAACATGCTTCGGGCAAGAATAGAATAAATATTGATCTACCTAAGGACCTCCAAGGGATGTTTAACCTGGAGGTCCTTATTTTTCTTTATTCATACGCAAAACCCATTGAAAAAGATAAAGAATAGGTATTAGACATGAATGTAAAGGCGTTCTATAATAAAGATGAAATCTGAAGAGGCTCTCATTCAAAATAGATACCGCGGGCTTGTAATAAGCCTGAGCGGTATAGATTGGAGGTAGAATAAGTGAAAAAGATACTTTCTCTTTTTGCGGCAATAGCCATGGCTTTTTCTCTTGCAGCATGCAGTACAACAGAATATCAGGGAAATAATTCTTCCGCAGCTTCCGAAAGCAGTTCTACAGCGCCTGAGCAGGAAATAACTGACAGCAGTTCTTCCGAAATGGAAGCGTCCGGCTCCGATTCCTCAGAGATCAGTGAAGAACAGGGAAGCAACATCCTGGTTGCATATTTTTCTTGGGCAGACAACGCTATACTGGCTGACGATGTGGACGCAGTGGCGTCTCCCAGCGTAATCCCACCGGGAAATGTACAGCAGTTGGCGGGCTGGGTGCAGGAGGAAACCGGCGGCGACCTGTTCTCCATCCGTGTAACAGATCCATATCCCAGCGATTGGGATGACTGTTTGACCCGGGCCAATGAGGAGCGGGGCGACAACGCCCGGCCGGAGCTCGTTGAAAACGTGGAAAACCTCCACCAGTATGACACTGTATTTCTGGGTTATCCCAACTGGTGGTATGGCGTCCCCATGGCGCTGCTTCGTTTTCTGGAAGAAAATGATCTTTCCGGCAAGCAGGTGTACCTGTTCTGTTCCCACGGTACCGGGGGTCTTGCCAATAGCGTGGAGCTGATTACTGAGGCTGCTCCTAATGCAATTATCTCAGACAGCATCTTCGACTGTTATGAAGAAGAGGCCCCTTCTTCCGAAGAGCCGATCCGAACCTGGGTGAAGGGGTTGGGATATTCCCGCTGGGTAGAAACGGAGGCCGAATCTCCAGCGGCGCAGCAGCGCCAGATTTCCGTGCAGTTTGGGGAAAACACGGTTATTTATGAACTAAACGATGGAACCGCCGCCGGTTCCTTGTATGAGCAGCTTCCCCTTACCATCCAGGTGGAGGATTACAGCACTAACGAGAAAATCTTCTATCCACCCCAGTCTCTGGATACCTCGGACTCACCACTTGCGCAGGCAGGGGCCGGGACGCTGGCTTACTATGAACCATGGGGCGATGTGGTGTTCTTCTATGGCGATTACAATGAGAATCCCTCCCTGTTTGAACTGGGTCAGGTTATTTCCGGCGGAGAGCTGGTCAGCGAGATGTCCGGGACGATCACCATGAATGTCCTTGAGCTGACCTCCCAGGAGATAGAAGCCATGGAGGGGCTGGCTGGCGAGACTCCGCTGAATGTAATCCGTGGCTGGGAAAAGGAAATGAAGTAAGGGGGTGTTGAAAATGAAGATCGTTGTGCTAGAGGGCAGCCCTAATAAAAAGGGCTCAACGCATATCCTGGCAGACTGTTTCCGCCAGGGGGCGGAGGAAGCGGGTCACACCGTAGAATTGATTGATACAGCTCACGCAAATATCCATCCCTGCACCGGCTGCATCCACTGCGGCTATGAAGGCCCCTGCGTGCAGAAGGACGATGTGGAGGATATCCGTAAAAAAATTCTGGAAGCTGACATGATGGTGTTCGCTACCCCGCTGTACTATTACGGTATGTCCGCCCAGCTGAAAATCATGATCGACCGCTTCTGCGCCTTTAACAGCTCCATCCAACGCAAGCATATGAAGTCCGCCCTTCTGACCGTTGCTTGGAATGGCGATGACTGGACATTTGAGGCACTGGAGGCCCACTACAGGACGCTGGTGCGGTACTTGAATCTGAAGGATATGGGGATGGTGCTGGGCTATGGCTGCGGCACGCCTTCCATGACGCGGCACTCTAAATTCCC
>CALWLH010000056.1 GCA_944381475.1 uncultured Lachnospiraceae bacterium
GGATTTAAAGAAGCTGGTAAACACCGCCCACCGTATGGGCATCCGTGTTCTTTTAGACGTGGTTCACTCCCACGCTGCCAAGAATACCGCAGAAGGTCTGAATATGTTTGACGGAACAGATTACCAGTTTTTCCACAGCGGCGCCCTGGGTGAACATAGAGAGTGGGATACAAAGTGCTTTAACTACGGAAAGCATGAGGTGATACATTTCCTGCTTTCAAATTTAAAATTCTGGCTGACGGAGTATCATTTTGACGGATTCCGCTTTGACGGCGTCACCAGTATGCTCTATCATGACCATGCCCTGGGAACCAATTTTGACAATTACGACAAGTATTTTTCCATGAACACAGATACAGAGGCTATTACCTACCTGCAGCTGGCTAATGAGCTCATTCATACGGTGAAGCCCTCTGCGCTGACCATTGCGGAGGATATGTCCGCCATGCCAGGGATGTGCATTTCCATTCCCGACGGCGGAATCGGTTTTGACTATCGTCTGGGCATGGGGTCTCCGCCCATGTGGATTAAGTTCCTGGACGAGACCAGGGACGAAGACTGGGACATCTGGAAAATGTGGTATGAGCTTTCCGGCAGGCGCCCCAAGGAGAAGGTCATCGGCTATGTGGAATCCCATGATCAGGCGCTTGTGGGGGACAAGACTGTCATGTTCAGGCTCTGTGATAAGGAAATGTACTGGTGCATGAGCAAGGATATCCAGAATATGATCATTGACAGGGGAATTGCCCTGCACAAGATGATCCGCTGGATTACCCACACCGTTGCCGGCGAGGGATACCTGAATTTTATGGGCAATGAGTTCGGCCATCCGGAGTGGATCGATTTCCCCAGGGAGGGCAATGGCTGGAGCTATCACTACTGCCGCCGTCAGTGGAATTTGGTGGAGGATCACAACCTAAAGTATGAGTGGCTGAATGAATTTGACAAGCGTATGATCGCCCTTACCAAGCAGGAGCACATTTTGGAAGGGCAGCTTCACAACCTGTGGCTTCACCAGGATGACAAGGTGATTGTGTATGAGCGGGGGCCAGTGACCTTTGCCTTTAATTTTCATCCCACCAAGTCCTTTACGGGATATTTCATCCCTGTCACAGAGTCGGGGGATTATCAGGTGATCATGTCCAGTGACGAACCGGTATTTGGCGGACAGGATCGGATCTCCATGGACTATGTGTATCACACAGAGCAGTTAAGCGACGGACGCCATGGCTTCTTAATCTATCTTCCCAGCAGAACCGCCTGCGCCATCAAGAAGCTGTAATATCAACCCGGAATCTTCGGATTCCGGGTTTTTGTTTGATAAGCGGTGGAAAGTTTTTCATGGGAACCGCATAGGATAGGAAAAAAATAAGGATGCGCATATGCCAGAACAGACAAGGAGAACAAGTACAGAGGATAATTCGGATATCGGATATCTGCAGGTGGATGTGGTTTCCATTGAGACCAATTATCCCATTGCCGGAGCCAGGGTTTCGATTATTGATCAGGCAAGCGGCCGGGTGATGGAGGAACTGACCACGGATACCTCCGGTCAGACAGACACCATCAGTCTGGGAGCGCCTCCCATTGAGTATAGTCTGGAGCCTTCAGAGATCCGGCCCTACAGTGAATACAATCTTCGGATTGAGGCGGCAGGGTATGAGCCGGTGACCATTGATGGAACGGAAATCTTATCCAGCACCACATCCAGCCAGCCTGTGCGCATGAGACCTCTGGCCTTTGGACCCGGGGCATCGGACAATGTGGTAATCGGGGATCACACATTATATGGGGAATATCCCGCAAAAATCGCAGAGGAACCCATCAAGCCCCTGGATGAAAGGGGAGAAATCGTACTTTCCCGGGTGGTTGTGCCGGAAATCATCGTGGTGCATGACGGCACGCCTTCCAGTAATGCCACAAACTATTATGTGAACTATACGGATTATATCAAAAATGTTGCCAGCAGCGAGATCTACTCCACCTGGTCCAGGGAGGCTATTGTGGCCAATGTGCTGGCCATTATGTCCTTTACCCTCAACCGGGTGTATACAGAATGGTACCGGAACAAGGGTTATGATTTTACCATCACCTCCTCCACCGCCTACGATCAGAAATGGATTTACGGCAGAAATATCTTCGATGAGATTTCTGTGATCGTGGATGAAATCTTCGACAGCTACCTGAGCCTCCCGAATGTAAAGCAGCCCATACTGACCCAGTACTGTGACGGCAGACGGGTGACATGTCCCGGATGGCTTTCCCAGTGGGGCAGCGAGGAGCTGGCAAGCCGGGGATACAGCGCCATCGGAATTCTCAGGAATTACTATGGGCAGGACATCTATATCAACACCGCGGAGCAGATATCTGGTATTCCCAGCTCCTGGCCCGGGTATGATCTGGACATTGGCTCCACAGGGGATAAGGTGCGCCAGATGCAGGAGCAGCTTCTGGCCATATCAGAGGTATATTCCGCCATTCCCTCATTGGTTCCAGATGGGTTTTACGGGGAACGGACGGCAGACAGCGTCCGGGCGTTCCAGGGGATTTTCGGACTGCCCCGCACCGGCGTGGTGGATTTCCCTACCTGGTATAAGATCAGTCAGATCTATGTGGGTATTTCCGGACTGGCGGAATTTCCTTCCTGAATGAGGGAGGAATTTCCTAAAAATCTCCGCTCGGTATCATGCGTCTGTTTTGGAACGGGATAGAATACGAAAAAAGTCTATTTTACAGTTGCAATATCCAGGACTTTTGTGTTACACTATACGAAATGTGTGCAAGAAAGAGCGGCTCTTTCTTGCACTCACACTGTAATTCAGGAAACGATTGATGATGAAAGGAATTGGTGTACTAGATGAAAGCATTTCTTATTTTGGAGGATGGACATGTATTTGAAGGTACAGCCATCGGCGCTGATAAGGAAGTCATCAGTGAGATCGTGTTTAATACCTCGATGACAGGGTATCTGGAGGTTTTGACAGATCCTTCCTATGCAGGACAGGCCGTTGTCATGACCTATCCTCTGATCGGAAACTACGGGGTCTGCTATGAGGACATGGAATCCAGAAGGGCATGGCCGGACGGATTTATTGTTCGGGAGCTGTCCCGTATCCCCAGCAACTTTCGCTCGGAGGGAACCATTCAGGACTTTCTTATGGAACAGGGAATTCCGGGAATTGCAGGGATTGATACCAGAGCTTTGACAAAAATCCTCCGTGAGAAGGGAACCATGAACGGCTGCATCACCAGAAATGAGAATTATGATCTGGAGGAGATCCGTAAAAAACTGGCTGCGTATTCTCCAAGAGGAGTTGTAAAGGCCACCACCTGCAGTGAAAAATATGTTCTTCCCGGCAGCGGATATAAGGTGGCCCTGATGGACTATGGCGCCAAGGACAATATTGCCAGATCCTTAAACAAGAGAGGCTGTGAGGTGACGGTTTATCCTGCAGATACAAGTGCCGAGGTTGTTCTTTCATCCAACCCCGACGGTATTATGTTAAGCAATGGCCCGGGAGATCCCCAGGAGAATACGGAAATTATTGCAGAGATCAAAAAGCTTTATGCTTCGGAGGTGCCCATCTTTGCTATCTGCCTTGGCCACCAGCTGATGGCTCTTGCAAACGGGATCAATACCTATAAGCTAAAGTATGGACACCGGGGAGGCAATCATCCGGTGCGGGATATGGAAACGGGGCGGGTCTACATCACGTCCCAGAACCACGGCTATGTAGTGGATGATCATGACCTGGATCCCAGCATTGCAGTGCCCGCATTTGTAAATGTCAATGACGGCACCAACGAAGGCTTAAAGTATACAGGCAAGAATATTTTCACAGTACAGTATCATCCGGAGGCATGTCCGGGGCCCTTAGACTCCGGTTACCTGTTTGACCGCTTCTTGAAGATGATGGAGGGAGGAAAGAAGAATGCCTAAGGATACCAGTATAAAGAAGGTTTTGATGATTGGCTCCGGTCCCATCGTCATCGGACAGGCAGCAGAGTTTGACTATGCAGGTACACAGGCCTGCCGTTCCTTAAAGGAGGAGGGCATTGAGGTTGTCCTGGTAAACTCCAACCCCGCCACCATCATGACGGATAAGGATATCGCAGACCATGTCTATATTGAGCCTCTGACTGTTCCGGTTCTCGAAAGCATTATTGAGAAGGAACGCCCGGACGGACTGTTGGCCACCATTGGGGGCCAGGCCGGTTTAAACCTGGGTATGGAGCTGGCGGAGAGCGGTTTTCTGGAGGCGCATGGCTGTCGCCTCATCGGCACCACCACGGAAACCATCTTCAAGGCGGAGGACCGCCAGGCTTTTAAGGAGACCATGGAGAAGATCGGGGAGCCCGTAGCGGCTTCGCTGGTTGTAAATAATGTGCCGGACGGGCTGGAATTCTCCCATCAGATCGGCTACCCGGTGGTGCTTCGTCCGGCCTATACCCTTGGGGGAAGCGGCGGAGGGATCGCCCACAATGACGAGGAGCTGGAGGAGATTTTACAGAACGGCCTTCGTCTTTCCAGAGTGGGAGAGGTGCTGGTGGAGCGCTGTATCTCCGGCTGGAAAGAGATTGAGTATGAGGTGATGCGGGACGGCGCCGGAAACGTGATCACGGTCTGCAACATGGAAAATATAGACCCGGTGGGTGTCCACACAGGCGACTCCATCGTTGTGGCGCCTTCTCAGACGCTGGGAGATAAGGAGTATCAGATGCTCCGTACCTCCGCCATGAATATTATCACAGAGCTGGGCATCACCGGGGGCTGCAACTGTCAGTTCGCCCTAAAGCCGGATAGCTTTGAATACTGTGTCATCGAGGTGAATCCCCGTGTGAGCCGTTCCTCAGCCCTGGCCTCCAAGGCTACCGGCTATCCCATTGCCAAGGTTGCGGCAAAGATTGCCCTGGGCTACACGCTGGATGAGATACCAAACGCCATCACGAAAAAGACCTATGCCAGCTTTGAACCCATGCTGGACTACTGTGTTGTAAAAATACCCCGGCTGCCCTTTGACAAGTTTATCAGCGCAAAGCGCACTCTCACCACCCAGATGAAGGCCACCGGCGAGGTAATGGCCATTGCCAACAACTTTGAGGCAGGCCTTATGAAGGCGATCCGTTCTCTGGAGCAGCATGTGGACAGTCTGATTGTGAAGGATTATGAGGGAAAGACGGATGAGGATTTGATGGAGATGCTCCATGTGGTGGATGACCGCAGAATTTATCTCATTGCCG
The DNA here is from genome assembly GCA_944381475.1 of uncultured Lachnospiraceae bacterium. GTDB lineage: Bacteria > Bacillota > Clostridia > Lachnospirales > Lachnospiraceae > UBA4292. The sequence continues at coordinate 5,242 of CALWLH010000056.1, forward strand.
AATGCATCCGCAGAGGCTTCTCCTACGAGACCATTCATGACCTCACCATGATCGATATCTGGTTTATCGACAAGATCGCCGTTCTGGTGGAAATGGAAAACCGCCTAAAGAGGGAACCTCTTACAAAAGAGCTTTTGGCTGAGGCAAAGCGCCTGGAATTCCCGGACTGCGTCATTGCAAGGCTGATGGGAAAGACCGAGGAGGAGATCAAGCATTTCCGTTATGATCATGGTATCACCGCGGCATTTAAAATGGTTGACACCTGTGCGGCGGAGTTTGACGCGGCGACACCTTACTATTACTCCGTATATGGCAGCGAGAATGAGGTGCAGGAGACCAGCGGAAGAAAGAAGGTGCTGGTTCTTGGCTCCGGCCCCATCCGTATCGGCCAGGGTATCGAGTTCGACTTTTGTTCCGTACACTGTACCTGGGCTTTTGAGGAGGAGGGCTATGAGACCATCATCGTGAACAATAACCCGGAGACGGTTTCCACAGACTTTGATATAGCGGACAAGCTGTACTTTGAGCCTCTGACGCCGGAGGATGTGGAGAGCATCGTGAACCTGGAGCATCCAGACGGGGCAGTGGTACAGTTTGGCGGTCAGACCGCCATCAAGCTGACAGAGTCCCTGATGAAGATGGGTGTTCCCATCCTTGGCACAAAAGCGGAGGATGTAGACGCCGCGGAGGACAGGGAGCTCTTTGACAAGATTCTGGAGGAGTGCTGTATCCCCAGACCTGCGGGACACACTGTATTTACCTGCGAGGAAGCCATCAAGGCTGCCAATGACCTGGGGTATCCGGTGCTGGTCCGTCCCTCCTATGTGCTGGGAGGTCAGGGTATGCAGATTGCCATCAGTGACGCGGATATCACGGAGTTTATCGGCATCATCAACCGGATTGCCCAGGAGCACCCCATTCTGGTGGACAAGTATATGATGGGCAAGGAGATTGAGGTGGACGCCATCTGCGATGGGGAGGAGATTCTGATCCCCGGCATCATGGAGCATATTGAGCGGGCCGGTATCCATTCCGGAGACAGCATTTCCGTATATCCTGCCAGAACCATCTCGGACAAGATTAAGAAGGTCATTGAGGAGTATACAAGGCGGCTGGCAAGGGCGCTCCATGTGAAGGGCATGATCAATATTCAGTTCATTGCCTGCGGGGACGAGGTGTATGTCATCGAGGTGAACCCCCGGTCCAGCCGTACGGTGCCCTATATCAGCAAGGTAACCGGTATCCCCATCGTCAGACTGGCGGCAAAGATTATCTGCGGACACACCATCAGGGAGCTGGGCTATGAGCCGGGGCTTCAGCCTGAGGCGGACTATATCGCCATCAAGATGCCTGTATTCTCTTTTGAGAAGCTCCGGGGCGCGGATATTGGCCTGGGCCCTGAGATGAAGTCCACCGGCGAGTGTCTGGGTATCGCGAAGACCTTCAACGAGGCCCTTTATAAGGCGTTCCTGGGTGCGGGCATTAACCTTCCCAAGTCAAAAAAGATGATTATTACCGTAAAGGATTCAGATAAGCCGGAGATCGTGGATATCGCCAGAAGGTTTGCGGCAGTGGGCTATGAAATCTATGCCACCAGGAGCACGGCCAAGTATCTGAACGAGCATGGGGTAGAGGCCATTAAGGTGAACAAGCTGGAGCAGCCTTCCCCCAATCTGCTGGATTTGATTCTGGATCACCAGAACCAGATCGATCTGATTATTGATACGCCCAGTCAGGGGGCGGTCAAGAGCCATGACGGTTTCCTGATCCGCCGTCATGCTATTGAGACAGGCGTGAATGTGCTGACAGCCATTGACACTGCCGAGGCTTTGGTAACAAGCCTTGAAAACCGGGAGGAGAAGCTGTCCCTGGTGGATATTGCCGCCATCAGCAGCCGCGGGTAAAGCAGCAGTCAAGCAAGCGCAGATATACAGATTTGTTTCAGCCGGAGCAAAATGAACTGCTTCGGCTGTTTGCATTGGAGGGCAGAAGAGAATGAAGTCTGATTTTGTGTATTATGCTCAGTTTTTGAAAGATAATCTATAAAGATTGTATAAAATTTCTTTTTTCGTGATTTTTTTTTAGACAATTCTCCAAAAATATGTTATACTGCTAACAGAATTTTGGACTGATAAACAGAAATGGAGATGATGATAAGATGAGCAGCTCAGCAAAAGCAAAGCAGGAAGAACTGATTGCCTCCCTTGACGGCTTCGAAGCCTCCCTTCATGAGGAAATGGGGCAAAAGCTTTTGATGATGGAGAATCAGATTGAGCTGATGCAGGAGGAACTGAAAGAGACACGTGATGCATACGCAGACATGAAATCAAAGCTTCTTACCTACAAGGGACAGTATTCAGACCTTGAAAAGTTTCTGGCAGAAGAGGCGGCAAGACCGAAGGTTTGCCCGAACTGCAGCTACCCGCTGCAGAGCAATTTTAAGGTTTGTCCTTTGTGTGGGACGCCCATACCCCAGGCGGGAGACCCGGACATTGATTATCCTATTCCCGCAGGCAAGGTAGTGGATCATGAGAGGGAAAAAACGCAGGAAGCGCCTGCAGAGCCGGCTGCTCAGGGAGTTGTGCCGCCGCCTCCCACAGGACCGGCAGAGCCGGTACAGCCGCTTTCCTCTGCTCCTCCTGTGCCGCCGCTTTCCACTGGTCAGACGCCGCCGCCCCCGCCGCCCGCTGCGCCTCAGCAGCGTTATTATCCCAGCTTTGAGAGAGAGCCGGACAGAGGGGATAAGCCTGCGCCAGCGCCGGCGCCCCAGCAGAGATATTATCCAACCTTCGAGAGGGAATCAGACAGAGGGGATGCTCCATCAGAGAGCGCGCAGACAGAGAGCGGTGCGTCAGGTTTCCTCAGCCGATTTGGTTTTGGAAGGAAAAAGAAGGTTGAGGTGGAAAATCAGGCAACAGGTGACACGATTCATTTAGGAACCGGGCAGACGCAGGGCGGAGCACAGACGCCGCCGCCCCCGCCGCCTGCACCAGCGCCAGCACCTGCACCTGCACCGGCGTCTGCTCCAGTTCCGCCAGCGCCTGTGCCAGCGCCGGCAGAGCCTGTAGAGGTTGTGGATGAGGCAGATATTATAGTGGAAGATCCCAATTATGCAGACGAGACTGAGCAAGAGCCTGCTCCGCCTGCGGCAGAGTCTGGGGAGGCATCTGCGCCCGCTTCAGAATCGGCGCCGAAATCTGAGGCGGAGCCGGAGCCTGAACCGGAACCCGAGCCGGAACCGGAACCCGAACCTGCTGTGTCAGGACCTGCACCTGTGCCGGAAAAACTGGATGAGCTTGGAGAACTTTACCAGTATCACGAGACAGCCGGAAAGCTAGTGATTGATAAATATATCGGAGAGGGCTATGGAGAAATAACAGTCCCCGATGTGGTAGAAGGAAAAACTGTTGTAGCGATTGCGGGCCGTGCCTTTGCGGGAAATGAAGAAATTACATCCGTTGTGCTTCAGGAGGGGATTACGCTTGTGGGCTCCGAGGCGTTTTTCGGCTGTAAACGACTGACAAGTATTGACCTGCCGGAGAGCGTTGACTCCATAAAAACAGGAGCATTTGCCGAATGCGTCAAGCTCAGCACCATCACCATGCCTGAAAAGATGAGTGATATCGGTTCCTATGCATTCTATAAATGCGAGAGTCTGACCAATATGGAATTTCCCAGCGGCCTGAAGTGGATCAGCAAAAATACCATGGCTTACTGCAAATCCCTGCAGACAATGACGCTTCCGGAGGGCATCCGCAGTATTGAGGCATCCGCATTCAACGAGTGTATTGCTCTTGAGAATGTGACTGTTCCAAATTCCGCCGTATCCATTGGCGACAAGGCATTTTACGGCTGCCGTGCTTTGAATAAGGTTACTATACCTCCCAGTGTCACGCGTCTTGGAACTCGTATTTTCTTCCCCAAGATGGGGCAGAATATGATTCCGAAACTGACAGTCTTCTGCAGCAACGGCTCGCCTATTTACATTTACTGCCGCAGCAATAATATCAAGAGTAAGTGGGCAAGTGGAATGCCGGCGACGGCGCCTAACATTAAGAATAAAGTTTATGCGCTGGAGCTTGCGTTCTGGCTGAATGACAAGGACGAGGAGACGATTAAAAAAATCCGGGATGAGCTTGCAGCTGCCTTGGAGATTCCGGAATATCTGGCGGATGATTACATGCTGCAGGATGAAGGACTCAGCAAGGAGCTTCACGCCCTGTTCCCTCTGGATATGCCCGTGGCAGATGCGGAAAATTACTGCAGGAAGCTTCCTGCCAGTGCCTATATCCAGCTTCTTCATGCCTACGACGGTGTGATTGATGTGGCTGCAAAGAACGGTTCTTCTTTCTAAAAAAGCGCTATATTTACCTTTTCTGACGCACTCGCTGCGCCGTCATGGTAAATTTGGAAGTTTTACTTCCAAACTTCCCCTCTGGATATGTTCTGGAGGGGATTTTTTTATTTTAAGAAAAATTTAGGAAAGCAGCCATTTATTTTTTTTCTTTTATGTGATAGAATATTCCCATCCTGTCTGGCATTGTGAAAAGACAGTATATAATCATGAAAATAGGAAGTATATTATATGAGAAGTGACAACTGGCTGGTACGGATACAAAAAATATTATCGCCCATTGTTTTTTATCTTGTGATTATGGTTGCGGTGGAGATGCTTGGAATGACGCTGGCCACCGTTTCTATTCAGGCGCATTACGGCTCGGCAGTGATCAATAATTACGAGCAGTTTTATAAATATCTTGTGGAATATATAAACAATTGGGCTCTTGCCATGACAGGAATAGCGGCGCTGATCTGTGTGCCTGTGCTTCTTGGAATGTACATCAGGGATAAAAAACGCCTGGTGATTGCGCAGCCGAATCCTTCGCCTGCATGGTATATGGTTATTTCTCTTCTGGGAATATGCAGCTGCTTTCTTTTAAACGGCATACTGAGCATCAGCGGTTTGTCAGAGCTTATGTCAGAGGGTTATGAGCAGACTGCGGACGCCATATATACCCAGGAGCTCTGGATGCAGTATCTGGTAGCGGCAGTACTCATCCCCTGTATGGAGGAGCTGCTTTTTAGGGGGCTGATTTTCAGACGTATGCGTACCTACTCCATTTTTTCTCTTGCTGCGCTTGTGTCAGCTGTGCTGTTCGGAATGTATCATATGAATCTGCTGCAGTTTTTATATGCTACATGTCTCGGGCTGCTTTTAGCATATGTCTATGAGCAGTTTCGCACCATATTGGCGCCCATACTTCTCCACGCATCAGCCAATGGGTTTTCCATCCTGATTTCAACAAACGATAGAGTAGCAGAGCTGGTAGGAGGAAATGAAGAGCGCCTGATGATTTCCATGGCGGTGTCTCTCCTGGGCACTCTGCTTGGAATATACCTTATTTACAGGTTTGTACATCCCCCAAAGGCAAATGATAAAGAAACAGAATAAAAATGGAGTAAGTTTTATGAATAAGATTCTTTCAATTGTAGTTCCCTGCTATAACTCAGAAGCCTATATGGAGCACTGTGTGGAAACCCTGCTTGCCGGCGGTGATGAGGTGGAGATCCTTATTATTGATGATGGCTCAAAGGATCACACGCCGGAGATTGCAGACAGGCTGGAGCAGGAGTATCCTGGGATTATCCGGGCCATCCACCAGGAGAACAAGGGACATGGCGGAGCTGTTAATACAGGCATTGCAAATGCGGCAGGTGCGTTTATAAAAATTGTGGATAGCGACGACTGGGTTCATGAAAGCTCCTTTCATCAGATTATGGATCTTTTGAGATCCAGCTTGAAGCGGGAGCAGCCCCTGGATATGCTGATATCTAATTTTGTTTATGAAAAGGTGGGCGCAAAGCACAAAAAGGTTATGCGTTACCATAAGGCCCTTCCGAAAAACACCTATTTTGAGTGGAAGGACGTGAGGAATTTTAATGTGGGGCAGTATATCCTCATGCACTCTGTGATCTACAGAACACAGGTGCTGCGCGATTGTGGGTTAAAGCTCCCGGAGCACACCTTTTATGTGGATAATTTATATGTCTATTATCCTCTGCCCTATGTGAAAACCATGTATTATCTGGATACGAATTTTTACCGCTATTTTATTGGACGCAGCGACCAATCAGTCAATGAGCAGGTGATGATTTCCAGGCTGGATCAGCAAATCTCTGTGAATAAGCTGATGATCGACTCCTATGATGTGGATAAGCTGGAGGATAAGCGGCTGCGGGAATATATGTATCAGTACCTGGAAATTGTCACGGTGATATCCTCCGTTCTGCTGATACGCTCAGGCACGAAGGAGAATCTGGCAAAGAAGAGGGAGCTTTGGAATTATATCAAAAAACATAACAGGAATATGTATAAGGAACTGCGTTATAAAAAGGTATTGGGACACTGCATCAATCTACATGGAAAGCTGGGAAGAAAGACCATCTGTCTGGGCTACAAAATCTGTCAGAAGATATTTGGCTTTAATTAGAGACTTTTGTGTACGGATTAGACGGAGCTTATCGCAATCGAGTAGGCTGGCTCCTACTCGATTTGCGATGTTGCACAGTTCGCAGCAAAGCTGCTCGCTGTACTTGCCCATCAAATGTCCGCTCATGCAAGCATGGCGGCCGCTTGATGGGCTTATCGCACAAAAAATCGGAGCTGCACAGGCAGCTCCGTTTTCATTAGCAAGGGTCAATGCTCGGAAGCGGGCACGTAGGCCTTTTCGGTCTCCTTTCTGGGAATATAAATATAGGAAATCCAGTAGAGAATAGCGGCTAAAATCAAGGCCCCTGCCACATCCACCAGTGAATGCTGTCTTAGGAATACTGTTGAAAGGCAGATGGAGATGCTGAGCACCAGGATAAAGCCCTTTAAGACAGGGTGCTTTTTTACTTTTTTATCCTTCCACAGGGCAATGCAGGCTCCCACAGAGTTGTATACGTGGATGCTTGGAAAGACATTTGTGGGAGTATCCGCGTATTGAACAAAAGCTGTAAGCTTCGTGAAGATATTTTTATCCGCATCGTAGCTGACCCGCAGAGCCAGACCATTAGGAAAGACTGTGCTGATAATCAAAAACAGAGTCATGCCGCTGTATAAAAAAATGATAAACTGATAAAAACCCTTCTTGTCAGTGAAGCAGAGGTAAAACCAGGTGGCAACGATATAGACAAACCAGAGCAGGTAAGGTACAATGAAGTATTCACAGAATGGGATGAAGCGGTCCAGGCTGCATTCCAGAATGTGGATCTGGGTGGGATCTATCCGGGCTTCCAGCCACATAAACCAGAGCAGGTATGGAATAATATATGTTACAAACCAGATCTGCCTGTTGCTTTTTAAAAAGTTTTTGATTTTAGACATCATCTTAATCCTTTCTTAAGGTATTTCTAAGAAGAAATTAATGTTTCCTGATACTAAAAAAGCCATCGATGAAAAATCGATGGCAAATGGCGGAAGGGAGATTTGAACTCTCGACACCACGGGTATGAACCGTGTGCTCTAGCCAACTGAGCTATTCCGCCATAATCAGTAAATATGGGACCTATAGGGCTCGAACCTATGACCCTCTGCTTGTAAGGCAGATGCTCTCCCAGCTGAGCTAAGATCCCATACGTCTCGCTGACGACTTTGCCATTATAGTCGAAAAGATTTTGCTTGTCAAGCATTTTTTTGAGGTTTTTTATCAAATTTTCCAGTATAAAAAATTTCTTAATCTTAATTTTTTAAGTCCTGCTTTATCTTATAAAGGGAACCTTAGGATACCCGACAAGGGGCAGATATTGAAAAATGTCAGAATCTGTGCTATAAATCAGGTGGTCATTTTTGCGCGCAGTCCAGGGGCCGCGCATAAATAATGAGGTGCTGCAGAGGATTATTTTTCATGAAAATGGCAATACTGTAACGGAGGTATTTTATGAGAGTAGGAATGGGATATGATGTGCATCGGCTGGCGCATGAGAGAAGGCTGATATTAGGAGGGGTTGAGATCCCATATGAGAAGGGGCTTCTGGGCCATTCAGATGCGGATGTTTTACTTCATGCGATCATGGATGCCCTATTGGGAGCGGCGGCTCTGGGGGATATTGGAAAGCATTTTCCCGACAGCGACGAAAGGTATAGGGGAATCAGCAGCATCAGGCTTTTGGAGTATGTGGGAGAACTGCTTTATGACAGGGGATATGCCATTGGCAATATTGATGCGACGGTGATTGCCCAGAGGCCGAAGCTTGCAGCTTACCGGGAACAAATGCGGCAGAATATAGCCGAAGCCTTAAAGATTGATGTGAGCCAGGTAAACGTAAAAGCTACCACGGAGGAGGGACTGGGCTTTACTGGAACAGGGGAGGGCATTTCCTCCCAGGCCATTGCGCTGTTATATGAGCTGCAGGATGCCCAGAGTCCGGATGCGCTTCCGGCCTGCGGTGGGTGCTGCGGGAAATCCAATCAGAGCTGACAAAAGAGGACTGCCCAGAGTGTTTTATCAGCGGGTTGTGTGACATTTTAGATATCATCATAAAATTTTGTTAAAAATTTGGCAATTTACAGAAAAAGGACTTGCCTTTTTTTGGTAAAACAGGTAGAATAGTAATGAATTCTGGTATATACTGCAAACGGTGCTCAAAGGGCATCGCTGCAAGGTTTATATCAATATATTTTAGGAGGAAACTAAAATGGCAGTAAAAGTTGCAATTAATGGTTTTGGCCGTATCGGCCGTCTGGCTTTCAGACAGATGTTTGGCGCTGAGGGTTATGAGGTGGTTGCTATCAACGATCTTACCAAGCCTTCCATGCTGGCTAACCTTCTGAAGTTTGATACCGCTCAGGGCGGATACTGCGGAAAGATCGGTGAGAACCTTCACACTGTTTCCGCGGACGATGAGGCAAACACCATTACTGTAGATGGCAAGACCCTTACCATCTATAAGGAAGCAGATGCATCCAAGTTACCCTGGGGAGAGATTGGTGTTGACGTTGTACTGGAGTGCACAGGTTTCTACTGCTCCAAGGACAAGTCCATGGCTCATATCAACGCAGGCGCTAAGAAGGTTGTTATCTCCGCTCCCGCTGGAAACGATCTGAAGACCATCGTATATTCCGTTAACGAGAATACACTGACAGCAGATGATCAGATCATCTCCGCTGCGTCCTGTACTACAAACTGCCTGGCACCTATGGCTAACGCGCTGAATAAGTATGCTCCTATCCAGAGCGGTATCATGAGCACCATTCACGCTTACACAGGTGACCAGATGATTCTTGACGGACCTCAGAGAAAGGGCGACTTAAGAAGAGCTCGTGCAGGCGCTGCAAATATCGTTCCCAACTCCACAGGCGCTGCGAAGGCTATCGGCCTTGTTATCCCTGAGTTAAACGGTAAGCTCATCGGTTCCGCGCAGAGAGTTCCGGTTACCACAGGCTCCACCACCATTCTGACTGCTGTTGTTAAGGGCAAGGATGTCACAAAGGAAGGCATCAACGCTGCTATGAAGGCTGCCGCTTCTGAGTCCTTCGGCTACAACGAGGAGCAGATCGTATCCTCCGATGTTATCGGTATGAGATATGGTTCCCTGTTTGACGCAACCCAGACCATGGTTGCAAAGATTGATGAGGATACCTATCAGGTACAGGTTGTTTCCTGGTACGACAACGAGAACTCCTACACCAGCCAGATGGTTCGTACAATTAAGTACTTCGCTGAGTTGGCTTAAGCTGTACTCTGACTCGAAAAATTCCGGCTTTTGAAATTTGGGTCCGGTCCATTGGACCGGACCCTTTTTTAATCCATGAAAAGGAGACAAAATCATGTTAAACTAGAAGTCCATTGATTATATCAACGTAAAGGGCAAGAGGGTCCTGGTCCGCTGCGATTTCAATGTTCCCTTAAAGGATGGTAAGATTACAGACGAGACTCGTATCGTGGCAGCTCTTCCCACTATCCAGAAGCTGATTAATGACGGCGGCAAGGTTATTCTCTGCTCCCATCTGGGTAAGGTAAAGAACGGCCCGAATGAGGGCGAATCCCTGGCGCCTGTTGCGGAGCGTCTTTCCGAGAAGCTTGGAAAGCCTGTGACCTTTGTGGCAGACTACAACGTAACAGGTGATGCGGCTACCGCAGCAGTTGCAGCCATGAAGGAGGGAGATGTTGTTCTTCTTCAGAATACCCGTTTCCGCGGCAAGGAGGAGACAAAGAACGGTGAGGAGTTCTCCAAGGAGCTGGCTGATCTGGCAGACGTATATGTATGCGACGCCTTTGGCTCCTCCCACAGAGCACATGCCTCTGTTGCAGGTGTTACAAAGTTCATCTCCGCAAAGGGCGGTGAAAATGTTGTGGGCTATCTGATGCAGAAGGAGATTGACTTCCTGGGCAATGCGGTTGAGAATCCTGTCCGTCCCTTTGTAGCCATCCTTGGCGGTGCAAAGGTTGCTGACAAGCTCAATGTGATCAACAATTTGCTGGAAAAGTGCGATACCCTGATCATCGGCGGCGGTATGGCCTACACCTTCTTAAAGGCGCAGGGTTATGAAATCGGTAAGTCCCTGGTGGACAACGAGAAGCTTGACTACTGTAAGGAGATGATGGAGAAGGCTAAGGAGCTGGGCAAGACCCTGCTGCTGCCTGTAGATTCTGTGACCATCGCGGATTTCCCCAACCCCATCGATGCACCGGTAGAGACACTGGTTGTTGACGTGGAGAATATGCCCGCAGACAGAGAGGGCTGCGACATCGGCCCTAAGACAGCAGCTATGTTTGCTGAGGCGGTAAAGTCTGCAAAGACCGTTGTGTGGAATGGCCCCATGGGTGTATTTGAGAACCCGACCCTTGCTGCAGGTACCCTTGCGGTTGCAAAGGCAATGGCGGAGACAGATGCCACCACCATCATCGGCGGCGGCGATTCCGCAGCTGCTGTAAACCAGATGGGTTATGGCGACAAGATGAGCCATATCTCCACTGGCGGCGGCGCTTCCCTTGAATTCCTGGAGGGTAAGGAGCTTCCCGGCGTTGCAGCGGCAGATGACAAATAATATAGAGAGGCATTCGGCATGAGAAAGAAGATTATTGCAGGTAACTGGAAAATGAACATGACTCCCAGTCAGGCGGTAGCCCTGATTGAGGAGTTAAAGCCCCTGGTTGTGAATGACGAGGTGGATGTTGTATTCTGCGTACCCGCCATTGATATCATCCCCGCAGTAAAGGCTTGTGAGGGAACGAATATCCAGATCGGCGCTGAAAATATGTATTTTGAGGAGAAGGGCGCTTACACCGGCGAGATCGCCCCGGATATGCTGACAGATGCGGGCGTCAAGTATGTGATTATCGGTCACTCTGAGAGAAGAGAGTACTTTGCAGAGACGGATGAAACTGTGAACAAGAAGGTATTAAAGGCCTTTGAGCATGGCATTACTCCCATTATCTGCTGCGGCGAGTCCCTGACTCAGAGAGAGCAGGGGATCACCATCGACTGGATTCGCCAGCAGATCAAGATTGCGTTCCTGAATGTGACAGCTGATCAGGCAAAGACGGCGGTCATTGCTTACGAGCCCATCTGGGCCATTGGCACCGGAAAGGTTGCCACCACTGAGCAGGCGGAGGAGGTTTGCGCAGCCATCCGTGCCTGCATCGGTGAAATTTACGATGCTGCAACCGCAGAGGCTATCCGCATCCAGTATGGCGGCAGTGTGTCTGCTTCCAGCGCTCCGGAGCTGTTTACACAGCCCGATATTGACGGCGGTCTGGTTGGCGGCGCTTCCTTAAAGCCGGACTTTGGAAAGATTGTCAATTACAATAAGTAATAATGGTCCTGCAACCGCAGGATTGAAAATGAAAAAGCCGCCCGAAACGGATCATTTCCGGCTCGGACGGTTTTTTATGCGATAAGCCCATCAAGCGGACCTGCCGCCACCCGCTGTGGGACATCGCAAATCGAGTAGGGGGCTCTTTTCCCCTACTCGATTACCTCCAGTGGAATAATTTAAAAGCCTTGACTTTTGCTTAAAACAGGATATAATGCAATTGTTTCGGAAATGAACAGATATAAGCCTGTGCATTTTATGAAAGGAAAGAGGACATGCTTCCCCGGTGGGGCAGTTCACAAAATAAGCTGCAGCTGCAGCGGGATTGGAGATAATTAAAATGGCAAAGAAACCTACAGTATTGATGATTCTGGATGGCTATGGTCTGGCTGCCCCCTGCAAGGGCAATGCCATCTTCCTTGCAAAAACCCCGGTGATGGACGAATTGATGAGAACCTGTCCCTTTGTAAAAGGCAATGCCAGCGGTATGGCCGTGGGTCTGCCGGATGGACAGATGGGCAATTCCGAGGTGGGGCATATGAACATGGGCGCCGGCCGGATCGTATACCAAGAGCTGACACGTATTACTAAATCCATTCAGGACGGGGACTTTTTTGAAAATAAGGCGCTGCTGGACGCAGTGAACCATTGCAGGGAGCAGGGTTCTGCGCTGCATCTGTTCGGCCTTCTGTCCGATGGCGGCGTCCACAGCCATAATACCCATCTGTATGGGCTTCTGGAGCTGGCTAAGAGACAGGGACTGAAGGAGGTATATGTACACTGCTTCCTGGACGGCCGTGATACACCTCCTGCATCCGGCGCAGACTATGTGGCAGAGCTGGTAAAGAAAATGAAGGAGATCGGTGTGGGTCAGGTGGCCTCCATCTCCGGCCGTTACTATGCCATGGATCGTGATAAAAACTTCGACCGCGTTCAGAAGGCCTATCTGGCCATGACTAAGGGAGAAGGTGTGACCGATACGGATCCCGTTCAGGCTGTAAAGACCTCCTACGATAACGGGTTGACAGATGAGTTCGTTCTTCCCACTGTAATCCTAAAGGATGGCGCCCCTGTTGCAATCATCAAGGATCACGACTCCTGTATCTTTTTCAATTTCCGCCCTGATCGGGCGAGGGAGATTACCAGAGCCTTCTGTGATGATGAATTTACAGGCTTTGAGAGAGAGCGATTGAAGGATCTGGTATTCGTATGCTTCAAGGATTATGACGAGACCATTCCAAACAAGGAGGTGGCCTTTGCGCAGGAGGAGCTGACAAACACCTTTGGCGAATATCTGGCTGCCCACGGCAAGACCCAGGCCCGTATTGCAGAGACAGAAAAATATGCCCATGTAACCTTCTTCTTTAACGGCGGCGTTGAGGAACCCAATCCCGGCGAGGATCGCATCTTAGTAAATTCTCCCAAGGTAGCAACCTATGATCTTCAGCCTGAGATGAGCGCATATCAGGTACGGGACAAGCTGATTGAGGCCATCAAGTCCGACAAGTATGATGTGATTATCATCAATTTCGCTAATCCGGATATGGTTGGCCATACCGGGGTGATCCCTGCGGTTGTCAAAGCCATCGAGGTGATCGATGAGTGCGTTGGGGATGCTGTAAAGGCCATCAAGGAGGTGGACGGACAAATGTTTATCTGTGCGGATCACGGAAATGCGGATAAGCTTATCGATGAGGAAACCGGGGCAAGCTTCACCGCCCATACCACAAATTCTGTTCCTTTCATTCTTGTTAATGCTGATCCATCCTATGATCTGCGCGAGGGCGGCTGCCTGGCAGATATCATTCCCACGCTGATCGAGCTGATGGGAATGGAGCAGCCTGCTGAAATGACAGGAAAGAGCCTTCTGATCAAGAAATAATGAAATTCAATTAAGTGAAATGTGAAAAGTCTGCGGGGGTTATGGCGTCAAAGACCCTTGACCCCCGCAACGCATTATAGGATGATAAAAAGACCCTGATACAGGATATTTCCGATTCAGGGTCTTTTTGAGCATCCGCCCATGCGAAGCATTTAATTGGCGGATGCGACATGGCAGGTCCGCCTACTCCATCAGAAAATTTCGGAAAAAGAGGTTTGTTCTTGTGTATACAGTCAATCAGTGGTAAAATGAGCTCAAGCCTAAAGGCTATGTTTTCGCACAGCTGCACTGCCATTTGGCGCAGCTATATTTAATAGCAGCAGCTCCATACAAGTAAATATTTTCTGCCTGATTAGGGTGATTGACGGGAGACAGGAGGCATATATGGAAGAACAGAAAACCATCGCCATGTGCATATCCGGCTCAATGCCGGGGGTGCATGACGAGATTATCAAGGGCGTATTTGAGTATTGTCAGAGTCGGAATATCAGATTATTGCTCTATAACAGCCTTCTCTCAGATGAGGATTTGGAAAATCAGAATTTCAAGGAATTATTGTTTGGGGAATACATGCCCTTTCAGCTGGTTCCCTTCGATGATATATCTGGACTGATCATTGCAGGGGGCACTTTGCAGTCGGAGAATCTGCTCAAGACCTTGGTGCGCCAGTCCCGCAGGCGGGATGTTCCGGTTGTCAGTGTCTACGATGATTCCACCACGGGATGTCTTCATGTCAATGTAAATGATGAGGAGGGCATGGAGCAAATGATGCGCCATGTGGTGGAGGAGCATGGGCTGACCCGGGTGAATTTTATCACGGGTATGCCCGGTAACAAGGAGTCGGAGAACCGTCTCAGGGCGTACCGGCGTGTCCTGGAGGATAATGGTATTCCGGTGGAGGAGGAGCGTATCGGCTATGGCTATTTTGGAAAGGATACGGAGGCAGTCATGGAGCGCTTCTTTGACGGCAGCGTGGAAAAGCCCCAGGCCATTGTGTGCGCCAATGATCTGATGGCCATGCAGGCTATTCTTTTCCTCAACAGCCGTGGATACCGGGTTCCGGAGGATATCATTGTCACTGGCTTTGACGGTTATGGCGAAGCGTTAAATTTCTGCCCCTCCATCACTACAGTGCGCAGAGGACTGCGGGAGTCCGGCGTCATGGCGGCTCGGGTTCTCACCCGAATATGGAAGGGAAAAACTGTCGCCCTGGACACCACTGTGACGCCGGGGATCTTTTATAACCAGAGCTGCGGATGTCAGCCTGTCACCATGCATCAGGCTTATAAAATGTTTGAGTATCAGCATCGGCAGAACAAGGTTCTGAAGCAGTTTATGGATATGACGGAATCTATTCTGCATTTTGCCTCCCAGGAGAAGAATATAGATTCCTACATTCAGACGCTGGAGTATTCCGTACAGGATTTTCATATTAGCAAAATGCTGTTTTGTATGGCGGATAAAGCGTTCTCCCATATTCCTGAGAATGAAGAGGCCGTTGTTCCTTATCCGGAAAAGCTGCGGATTGCAGGGGCTTATGGCCTGGCGGGACACCGGGGAAGGTATATATCCCCCGGAGAGATTCCCGTGGCTCTTCTTACAGAGGACATTTGCTGCATATCCTTCACGCCTGTATATTACCGGGATCAGACCCTGGGATATCTCATGATGGGGCACACGGATATGGAGTATGATCGTGGACTGTTCAGGCAGTGGCTCAGTGTGATCAGCGCGCAGATAGGAAATTATTTTGAAAAATGATATCAATCTGAAGCAGATGAATATTACACCATAGAAATATAGCAAAACGCACTGTTCAAAGCAGGGAAAATATGGTACAATAACGAGGCAAGCGGCACCCGAGCTTGCTCGAGGTGACATTTGCCGAGCAACACATCGAGCCGATAGGCGAGATGGTATAATATGCCTACAGATTTTCCTTTAGAAAATACCCGGTTTTCATGGCAGTTGTTGTTCATACCAGTATCTCCGGCGGAATTGATAGCTGCAGGCGAAGGATGGTGCGGAATGAGGAACAGGCAGACCTGAGGGCACAGGTTTCATGAATCGGGTGAAATCGTCATACATATTAAGATATTATGGAGGTAAATATGGAAGATCAATTTTCAACCAAAGAGTATCTGGAAAAGGTAGATGCCTACTGGCGTGCTGCAAACTACCTGGCAGCGGCCCAGCTCTATATGCTGGACAATCCCCTTCTTCGCGAGCCCCTGACCAGAGATCAGGTAAAGAAGAAGATTGTTGGCCACTGGGGAACCGTACCGGGACAGAACTTTGTCTATGTGCACATGAACCGTGCCATCAAGAAGTATGACCTGGATATGATCCTGATCTCAGGCCCAGGCCACGGCGGCAACTTCTTTGTTGCAAACTCCTATCTGGAGGGAACCTACAGCGAGGTTTACCCCAATGTAAGCCAGGACTACGAAGGTATGAAGAAGCTGTGCAAGCAGTTCTCCTTCCCTGGTGGTATATCCAGCCATGTAGCTCCGGAAACGCCGGGATCCATCAACGAGGGCGGAGAGCTGGGCTACTCCATCGCCCATGCCTTCGGCTCCGTGTTTGATAATCCGGGACTCATCACCGCTTGCATCGTGGGTGACGGCGAGGCGGAGACCGGTCCTCTTGCCACCGCATGGCATTCCAACAAATTTTTAAATCCTGTAACCGATGGCGCAGTGCTTCCCATCCTTCACCTGAACGGCTACAAGATCAATAACCCCACCGTATTTTCCCACATCTCCCATGACGAGGTGGAAAGCTTTTTCCACGGCTGCGGCTGGAAGCCGTATTTTGTAGAGGGCTCCGACCCTGCAGAGATGCATGCGAAGATGGCGAAAGCAGTGGATACCTGTATCGAAGAGATCAAGGAGATTCAGAGAAAGGCCCGTGAGGAGGGCGTGACTGAGCGTCCGTTCTGGCCCATGATCGTGCTTAGAACACCCAAGGGCTGGACAGGCCCAAAGACGGTGGATGGACTTCGGGTGGAGGGCTCCTTCAGAGCCCATCAGGTGCCCATTATGATGGACAAGCCGGAGCATCTGGATCTGTTAAAGGAATGGCTCTTAAGCTACAGGCCGGAGGAACTGTTTGATGAAAACTATCGCCTGATTCCGGAGCTGCGCGCCCTGGCGCCTGAGGGGGATCATCGCATCAGTGCAAATCCTCACGCAAACGGCGGTAAGCTTCTCCGGGATCTGCGGCTGCCGGATTTCAGAGAATATGCGGTGGATGTACCCAAGCCCGGTGCAGTGACTGCCCAGGATATGATCGAGCTGGGGGGCTAT
>CALWLH010000057.1 GCA_944381475.1 uncultured Lachnospiraceae bacterium
AATCGAGTAGGGGAAAAGAATCCCCTACTCGATTTGCGATGTCGCACAGCGGGTGACGGCACGCCCGCTAAAGCGGACCTGCCAAGTCGCATCTGCCAATAAAATGCTTCGCATGGGCAGATGCTCTCGCAGCAAAGCTGCTCACTATACTTGCCCATCAAATGTCCGCTCATGCTAGTCGGGTGACGGCACGCCCGCTAAAGCGGGCCTGCCAATACGCACCTGCCAATATAATGCTTCGCATGAGGCAGGTGCTGTCGGCCGCTTGATGGGCTTATCGCATAAAAAAGGGCGTTCTTGCGAAACCCCCAAATAGAATGCCATTACTTTTGACAGAGTTATCATACCTCCTTCCTTCTTATTTGTCAATCTATACCTTTTCGCGGGGCAGCACGCCTGCGCTCAGCGCTCTCGTTAAGGAGTGCCCGCATGGGTAAAGTGCCCGCATGGGTATAACTTAAAAAGCCAGGAGCGCTCCTAGGAGCGCTCCTGACCGCATCTCGTTATCATGCTGCCGGCTTTCAGGCAGCGCCGTTCAACACATCACTTTTTCTGAACCATTACATTTCATTATGGAGCTGGTACAATCTCGCAGAGAGCAAGAATCTCCTTCATAGTCTCCTCGTTTTCACCGCCGGTAATCTCCTGCAAAACTTCTTCAGAGTCCGCATCCAGATCTATTTCAATGGTAATATTATCGGCAAAATAAACCAGGGCAAGACTTTCGCCGCTCTCCTCCATATAATACAGATTCTCCTCCAGCTGCTCGAAAGGCTCATAGGCTGTATAGAAATCCACATCATAGGAGCTGTCATATACGTAAATAGTGATATAGGCTGTGACGTCATCGTTAAATTCCATAGCCATATTACCCATATCCTCTGACTGGAAAAACTCCATTCCATCAAAAGCGGTAATCAGAACACCGTCAATATCCGGCGTATAGCAAAGAAGAAGCTGATCATCCTCCGCTGTAACACCGTAATTTTTTTCCAGCTCAGACTGGCTGTAGGTACCATAGTCAAAATCATCGTCATCCACATCCGGATCATCGCCGGCTGCTTCCTGGTACAGCAGATATACTCTGTAAGCAATTTCTACTGCTTTTGACAAGGGCGCATAGCTTTCCGGGGCGGTGATCTCCACCGGACCCTCCTGAATCACTGCGGTGCAGGACAAGGATGTGGAGGTACTCATGTTAGCGGTATCCTCTGCATCCTCTATACTGATTTCCTCATTGCTTTTTACAACCATCGTCATCTCGGTGGAAACCTTGCGGGAACCCGTCTCTCCCTCAGCAGATAAGGAGACTACACAGTCCAAAGAGGTGTCCCCATTGTCAATCTGGGCCTGCGCCTCCTCCTTGCTCTCCCTGAAGAATTCCACAGCGGAATTAAACTCGTCAACAAACTCATCACGACCGCTTTCCAGCTCTGCGATGGCTTCTTCCATGGATGTCCGGTATTCATCCATCCCTGCCTCAATCTGGCTCTCCAGCTCTGCTCTTGCTGCTTCATCCATCTCTACTCCAGCCGCAGCCTCAGCACCCGCAATGACCTCGTCCATCACCGCGGTAAGCACAGACTGTAAAAGGTCTGAATAGTCCACTTCCTTCATACCGGAAATATAGGCGTCATAGATCTCTCCCATATCTCCCTCAAAGGCTAACAGAATGGCGCCAATCGCTTCAACGGCGTTGTCATTATTGATGGTAACCGTGTAGACGTCACCCTCCTGTGAAGCGGTGCTCTCATCCATACTGTCGATGGCTGCTGCAATATCTGCATAAATCAGCTCCATGGCCTCCTGTATGCCCGCGTAATCCTCCTTTGAAACCTCAAGATTTCCCAGGGGTATACCCAGAACCATCAGCGATTCCAGCTCCTCCATGGAAACCTCAAAGGCTGCTGCATACTGCTCAATCATGGCGCTGTCCTCGCCCAGCTCCTCCATCACCATATCGTATAGGCTGCTGAGATCCAGATACAGATAGTTATCCACCATCGAGATGGTAAATAAGTCTCCGCGAAGGGATGCGACATCCGGCACATCAAAGTCTGCGCTGATGGTCATGGACATATTTCCGTTTCCATCCGCCAGACTCTTAATGCCAAATACCACCTCCGTTTCCGACATCTCCCCGTCAAGGGTGGAAACTTCGCTTAAGCTGACATTGGCCTCCATCGTGTAGGCCTCGATGCTGGAGCACCCCTTTATGATGTCTACCATAGCGGTTCCAACAGCTCCCCCTTCCTGGGTATCCGCCGCAGTGGTGTCCGGTGTCTCAGTCGTGGGCTCCGTGCCATCCCCCTCTGTCCGGGATTCGGCCGCGTCATCCTCTTGGCTCTGGATTTCACCTGTGTTCGCCTCCGTCGCAGAGGGGGTTACAGTTGTATCCTCAGAGGATACTGTACACCCTGCCAGCAGGCTTCCAACCATACATGGTATCAGTGCGATACTAAGCAGCTGTCTCTTTTTTCTCATACTTCTCTCCTTATAAAAAATGATCCGGCATCTAATATATCCCAATCCTTTATAAAAGTTATATATTAATCTGCCCCTACCTCTGCATTGTAGCATGTGCGCATAGCATTTTCAAGCAAAAAAGACGAACCTTAAGGAATTGTAAGATTTTGTCAGAAAAATACACTTATCCGCAAAGCATATGTAAGAAAAGACTTCAGAACCATCCATTCCGAAGCCCTCTCATTTATTTCTCTTATTCGCAGTCCCTGACTGCCTTTCTAACCCGCAAAACCGCGGAAGCTGACACGCTAAGCTCGTCCACGCCCATTTTAATAAAGGTTTCCGTAAGCGTCGTATCCGCGCCCAGCTCACCGCAGATACCGGCCCAGATACCCGCCTTATGGGCGTTGTCGGTAACTGTTTGAATCAGACGCAGCACCGCAGGGTGATGGGAATCATAAAATTCATCCAGCTTTGCATTCTGACGGTCGATGGCCAGCGTATACTGGGTCAGGTCATTGGTGCCGATGCTGAAGAAGTCCACCTCCTTTGCCAGCTCATCGCTCATGATGGCCGCCGCAGGCGTCTCGATCATAATGCCCTGCTCCACCTGGCCGTAGGAGATTCCCGCCTCGTCCAGCTCCCTCATGACCTCCGATGCGATATCCCGTATTCTTCGTACCTCGCTCACAGAGATAATCATGGGATACATGATGGATAGATTTCCGTAGGCGCTGGCTCTGAAAATTGCCCGCAGCTGAGTCTTAAAGATCTCCGGCCGGGTAAGACAGATTCTGATGGCCCGATAGCCTAGGGCCGGATTATCCTCATGCCCCAGTTCAAAGTAGTCCGCCTGCTTGTCCGCGCCGATATCCAATGTACGGATGATGACCTTTTTTCCAGCCATGGTCTCCGCCACCTGCTTATAGGCCTGGAACTGCTCCTCCTCTGTGGGAAAGGTGTCCCTGCCAAGATATAAAAACTCACTTCTGAACAGACCAATCCCGCCCGCGTCATTTGCCAGAACCCCTGCCAGATCTGACACACTGCCGATATTGGCGTACAGATTGATCCTTTTCCCACTCTTTGTCACATTTTCCTTGCCCTTCAGCTCCTGCAAAAGGGCCTTCTGTTCCAGATCCTTCTGCTGCTTTTTCTCATACTCCTCCAGCACATCCAGATCCGGATCAATGATCAGCTTTCCGGTATATCCGTCCACAATGGCCATCAAGCCATTCCATGCCTCATCAATGGGCACTCCGATAAGCGCCGGAATATTCATGGTTCTGGCCAATATGGCTGTGTGGGAATTGGAGGAGCCCAGATGGGTGACAAATGCCAGCAGCAGTTCCTTGTCCAGCTGAACTGTCTCCGAAGGAGCCAGATCCTCCGCCACCAGAATCCCTGGCTCTGACAGCTCGCCACCGCTGTCAGAGCCGCAAAGTATGCGGACCAGCCGTTCTGAAATATCCTTGATATCAATGGAGCGGGCCTTAAAATATTCATCCTCCATCTGAGCAAACATTTTGGAAAAATTGTCCCCGGTGGCAGCAACAGCATATTCCGCATTAATCTGCTGGGTCCGGATCATGTTGTAGATAGAATCGTTATAATCATCATCCTCCAGCATCATGCTGTGAACCTCAAAGATCTGGGCGTTATCCTCGCCCACTTCCTTGAGAGCCTTCTCATATAGGGCCTGAAGCTGCTCTACGGCGGTATCCTTTGCGGCATTATATCTGGAAATCTCCGCCTCCGCATCTGAAACCTTCACCCGGCGCACAGTCTGCTGGGATTTCGACAAAAAGTGGATTTTTCCAATGGCGATGCCACGGACAATGGATTTACCCTTTAATTCCTGCATAAGTCTATAGCACACCCTTTCTGAAAATTATAGGCATCACAAATTCGCTGAGAAAAATGCCTCCAGACCAGCAGCCGCCGCCTCCTCGTCATCTCCCTCCACCTGAACGGTGATCTCTGTACCAGTCTTTACGCCCAAGCTCATGACAGCCATAAGCTTGGTGCATTCTGCACTCTTTCCATTATATAGAATAGTCGCCTTGGAGGCATACTTCTTCGCCTCCTTAACCAGAAGACCTGCCGGTCTTGCGTGAATGCCGATTGCATCCTTGATTACATAAGTAAATGATTTCATGTTGTCCTCCATTCTGCCCTTTTGTGCCGGGCTATGCCGATTTTTCTGTCCTATAGTATATCATCATTGACGGGTATTTTGCAATCTTTTCCTTAAAATTTACATTCTTTTTGTATTTTTCTCCGTGTTTTTGGAAGTAATGCACAAAAAAAGGAGCATCCAAAAGGATGCCCCCGCATGAATAACGGTTTTCTTTTTGTGAAGAGATTACTTCAATGTAACCTTTGCGCCCTCAGCCTCGAGCTTGGTCTTGATGTCCTCAGCCTCTTCCTTGGAAACGCCAGCCTTTACAACCTTAGGAGCGCCGTCTACAACGTCCTTAGCCTCCTTCAGGCCCAGGCCAGTTGCCTCACGAACAACCTTGATAACCTTAACCTTGTTAGGACCAACCTCAGTCAGCTCTACATCGAACTCGGTCTTCTCTTCCTCTGCTGCTGCGCCAGCGCCTGCTGCTGCAACTACAACGCCTGCTGCCGCGGAAACGCCAAACTCCTCCTCGCAAGCCTTAACCAGGTCGTTTAACTCTAATACGGATAACTCCTTGATAGCCTCAATAAATTCAGCTGTTGTCAACTTAGCCATTTTATTTTCCTCCATTTTGATTATTGTGCGGTCATGCCGCCGCTTTTAAATTCGTTTTCAGGCTGCCCTTATGCAACCGCTTCCTGCTTCTCCGCGATCTGCTTGAGCACTCGTGCGAAATTGGTGATGGGAGACTGAATGCTTCCCAGCAGCTTTCCAAGCAGAACGTCTCTGGAAGGGATGGTGGCGATGATCTGGATGCCCTTCTCATCGTAGTAGGTACCCTCCACAACACCCGCCTTTAACTGTAAAGCCTCTGCGTTCTTTGCAAAATCTGCTAAAATCTTCGCAGGCAGTGCAGCATCGGTCTTACAGAAAGCGATAGCTGTAGGTCCCTCCAAATGCTTTGCCAAAGGTTCAAATTCTGTTCCCTGGATAGCGAAATTAATGTAGGTGTTCTTGTAAACCTTGTAAACAACACCAGCTTCTCTCAACTGCTTGCGAAGAGCGGTATCCTGTGCAACAGTCAGACCACGATAGTCTGCGATGACAACGGCCTTTGCTCCGTCAAGATTTGCCTTAATCTCGTCTACGATGGGCTTCTTAATTTCAATCTTTGCCATGATCTGTTCCTCCTTCTTAGATTTTTTGCCGAAAAAAATCCTCACTGCCTAAAGACAGTGAGGATAAGGAGTCTTCGTCTTATAAACAAAACTCATACCTCGGCAGGCGATATACTTACGCGCGATGCGCACCTGCTGTCTTCGGCCATCCGGCCTTGGCCGGAACGTATGCCATAATAGCACACTAATTTTTATTTGTCAACAAAGTTTTTGAGATGGATTATGCCATCAGCTTTGCTGCGTTTAACTTGACGCCGGGGCCCATGGTGGAGCTTAAGGTTACGCTCTTTAAGTAAGCGCCCTTTACCGCTGCGGGCTTTGCCTTGATGATGGCGTCAATAATTGTCTGGAAGTTCTCTGCCAGCTGCTCCTCTGTGAAGGAAACCTTACCAACAGGTACATGGACAATGTTTGTCTTGTCCAGTCTATATTCAATCTTACCAGCCTTGATATCAGCAATGGCCTTTGTCAGATCCATTGTTACGGTGCCAGCTTTGGGGTTGGGCATCAGACCCTTCGGTCCAAGTACACGTCCCAGACGGCCTACAACGCCCATCATGTTGGGGGTAGCTACGACAACGTCAAAATCCAGCCAGCCCTCGTTCTGGATCTTCGGAATCAGCTCCTCAGCCCCAACGTAATCCGCACCGGCTGCCAGAGCCTCGTCAGCCTTGTCGCCCTTTGCGAATACCAGGATCTTAACGGTCTTACCTGTTCCGTGAGGCAGAACAACGGCGCCGCGGATCTGCTGATCTGCGTGACGGCCATCGCAGCCTGTTCTGATATGAGCCTCAACGGTCTCATCAAATTTAGCAATTGCAGTCTTTTTCACCAGGCTGATTGCGTCTGCCACATCATACTGTACAGAGCGATCCACCAGCTTAGCAGCCTCTGCATATTTCTTTCCTCTTTTCATGATCAAACCTCCTTGTGGTAGTTGCGGGAAAATCCCCTCCCACTTGATTGAATATAAATTAATCTACAACTGTGATACCCATACTGCGGGCTGTACCTGCGATCATGCTGGTGGCAGCCTCAATAGAGCCGGCATTTAAATCGGGCATCTTCAGCTCTGCGATCTTCTGAACCTCAGCCTTTGTGATGGTTGCAACCTTGGTCTTGTTGGGTACTGCAGAAGCCTTTTCGATCTTGCATGCCTTCTTTAACAGAACGGCTGCAGGGGGTGTTTTTGTGATAAAGCTAAAACTCTTGTCGGCGTAAACGGTGATCACTACAGGAATGATCATGCCTGCCTGATCCGCTGTTCTTGCGTTAAATTCCTTCGTAAACTGTACAATGTTTACACCATGCTGTCCCAAAGCAGGGCCAACCGGGGGAGCCGGTGTTGCCTTTGCTGCAGGAATCTGTAATTTAATATAACCTGTTACCTTCTTTGCCATTTTGGCACCTCCTATAAAAATGTGGTCATGTCGGGAATATCCCTCCCACGAACGCCAGCAAAGCTGACAGTTCATACGTCTCTAATCTGACGATGTGTCCCGCCTAATCCGGCAGCTTCACCTCGTCAAAGCCCAGTTCAACCGGAGTCTCACGGCCGAACAGATCCACAACAATGGTAAGTCTCTGCTTACTGGTGTTGATGCTCTTCACATGGCCAATGGTTCCCTGCCATACGCCCCTGGTAACAACCACGGAGTCGCCCTCCGCGAAGTCGCAGGTAATCGGCGCAGTGTGCATACCAAACTTTCTGACCTCCTCGTCTGTGAGAGGTACCGGTTTGGATTCGGGTCCTACAAAGCCGGTGACGCCGCGGGTATTGCGGACAACATACCATGTGTCGTTTGTCATAACCATGTGGATCAGCACATAACCCGGGAAAAGCTTCTTGGAAACCGCCTTGCGCTTACCGCCCTGCTCCTCCTCTTCCTCATACTGGGGTACAACAACCTCCAGGATCAGGTCTCTGAGAAGAGGCTCGTTTCCCCTTCTGGGGTCCGCCTCCTGCTGATGGGAACGGTTCTGCACCGTATTCTCAATGTCAACCTTCACCTTGTTTTCATATCCGGAATAGGTATGGGCTACATACCACTGCGGTACTAATTCTTCATCTGCCATCCGAACACCCTCACTTAAACTCCGACGCCAGCGATAAAATCGATACCAACTTTAATCACTGCATCAAGAACTGCAATCAATGCACCAAGAAATATAGTGGAAAGCGCAACTGCGACCGCCTCCTTGCGCACCGTTTCCGTGCTGGGCCAGACAATCTTCTTAAACTCCGCCTTCATGGTCTTAAAAACATTCTTTTTCGGTGCTTTTTCATTATTCTGCGCCATACCGGACTCCTTTACTTGGTTTCCTTGTGTGTCGTGTGCTTTCTGCAGAACTTGCAATATTTCTTGGTTTCCATACGCTCAGGATGAGCCTTCTTGTCCTTCATCAGATTGTAATTACGCTGCTTGCAGTCTGTACACTCTAAGGTAATCTTTACTCTCATGGTCTCCACCTCCATAAATATTTTTTCGTGATGGATTTCTCTATCACATATGTGATTTAAGTGTCTGATCTGGATGCTCCGACGCCAGAAGCAGTCAGATCAAACACTCAAACCAGCAGATATGTCCCGCCCCTCTCTACCAGTCCGGACGCAACCATATCCGAATTTCGGGCATAAAAAAAAGGCGTGACCCTTCCATACATTTTGCTACTATAGCATAAATTGGAATGAACGTCAAGCCTGTTTCTGATATATTTTTTTTAACCTATTTAAAGCAGAACAATCTGGGTTGCAGTTTTCTCAAACCAGTCAGAATGCGTTACTACCACAACGCTTCTTCCAAGCCTTCGCATTTCGTCCAGCAAGCGAATCACATTCATCGCATTTTCCTTATCCAGTGATCCTGTGGGCTCATCCGCCAGTACCAGTCTGCACTTTTTTACCATCAATCTGGCCAGCGCAATCCTCTGCTGCTCTCCGCCGGACAGCTGGTAAACCTTTTTATGCTCATATCCCTGCATCCCCACACGCTCCAAGGCCTCGGAAAAGGAAATGTCCGTCCGGTTTTCCCTGCGCACCATCTGCAAATTCTGCAGCACCGTATCATGATCAACCAGCGCAAAATTCTGAAATAAAAATCCCACTTCGCTTCTCAGGTACCGCTGTTTATTACGTTTTTTACCCACATCTATACCATTGACCAGAATTTTTCCGTCATCATAGGGTTCGATTGCGCCCAGCATATTTAAAAGCGTTGTCTTTCCACACCCGCTTTTTCCATAAATCACGGTAAAAGCCCCATCCTCCACAGACAAATTAAAGTGATCAAAAAGCACCTTATCCTTATAGCGCTTGCACAAATTTGTAATTTCTATCATAATGCTCCGCCCTTCAGTATTTTCTGAAAATTGATGTGCTCCAGATAGATGATCCTCGCAATGATAATGAACACCTCGCAGCTCCATACCAGCCCGGCGATGCCAAAGCACAGCTTCCATGACGCGTTTGCCCCCAGTATCAGCTTTGACAGCAATGCCCCGGAAATACATTGCAGCGTGGTAAAAAACAAGATATCCATATACGTCTGCAGAAGCGTTTCTCCAAAAATCCTTCTGATAACATATTTTTTTGCATTAACCTCAAATTCCAACCGGATGGAACGCAGCAATATACAGATTTCCAGCAAAGCGATTGTACACA
The DNA here is from genome assembly GCA_944381475.1 of uncultured Lachnospiraceae bacterium. Taxonomy (GTDB): domain Bacteria; phylum Bacillota; class Clostridia; order Lachnospirales; family Lachnospiraceae; genus UBA4292. Next base: position 9,431 of record CALWLH010000057.1, read on the forward strand.
AAAGCATTGCTTCCCAGTAAAATCCCGCCCGGTACGGCGCGACATCCTCAAAATACTGTTCCTGTATAGAACGAACCTGAAAGGATACGCCTTCCTCTAAGATCAGCATTCCATTGACAAGCACTTCCTCCTGCATATCAATCAAAAAATCATTGTGAAAATATACCGGAATGTCATCACTATCATACACTGCATCACTAAACCGCGTCAGATGATCTCTGTAATCGATCAGCAAAACCGGATTTTCTGCCCATTCCATAGTCAGACACGAAAAAGGGGAGCTGCCCGGCACCTCTACCGCCTTACTGTACTCCTCATACTGATATTTGTTCGTATCCTCAAAACCAAAGGCTGGTACCTTCAGCTGCAGCTTTAGCTTTTCCACGTCCTGTATCCCCGAAGGGTACAGCACTAAAACATCCGTATCCGTCTGCGCATGCTTCAGCGACGGATATTGTGTAAAAAGCCATTTTGCTGAGCCATCGTTCAGCATCACCACCGGATACGTTCCTCCATTTTCAATGTCACTCATTCTCAGGAAAAGGCTTGTCTGTCCTTGATCTGTCAGGCAGAGATATGCATAATCCGATAACCCGTAATTGGAGCTAATCTGGCCTGCATGAGCGTAATAATTGTAGAAACGACGATGCTCTGTTATCTGCAGGTATTCCTTTACCAAGGCAACATTGGTATTGCTTAAAACGATAACGGAAATGAGCGTCAGCAGCCTCATGGTATAAGATATCCCCAATTCCTTTGCCGACAATGTACTTGAGAATGCCTCTTTGAAGGAATAGCCCAAAAGCGTCAGATAGACCAGCAGATTTCCGGCACCAAGCAGGGCATAAACCGCCCAAAACCGCAAACCGCTCTCTGGCACATATGTAAACTGCTGTGCAAATGTACGGGCAAAAATAAAGATTGCCAAATAAAAAACGGCGTCTGCAAGGACATTCTTAAAAATGATTGCGCCAATTGAATCTCCCAGTGACACCCGAATAAAAAAGCTCTTTTTCTGTGTTACACAGTCATAATAGGTAAAAAGAGACAGCGCCAATATCAGCAGCAGCCAGACAAATGCCCTCTGCTCCTGCGCTTTTGCTTTTATATTGACATTGGTTCCGTAGAGATCATCAAACCCGTGTTCCAGAATCCATTCTGCCGGGAGAACCCGCTTTGCATTCTGCTCCGACACAAAATAGATGGTCATTACATAATCTCTGCCGGGGACCGTGAATTCTTCCAGCTCATACATGGATACATGGTAATTATGCGAAAACAGGCTGATATAGTTTCCCTCCTCTATACCGCTCATGCGGCTGTACTGCTTCAATGCATCCTCCGAACCATATACCCGAAAATCCATGTAGGAATCATTCCACCAATACACCGTCACAACAATACCGACGCCCATTTCACTGGCATCTGTCTCCAGCTGCGCAAGGGGCTCTGCCCCTTCATTATAATCGTAAAAGGACACCCAATTGTATGGGGATTCGGAAAACAGAGTTTTGATCGTCAGCTCGCTGGTGATCAGGAAACCCATTGCAATCAGCACGGTTCCCAACAGATATTTGACTGCCTTTTCACGTATCCACTTCATTCGGATTAAAAATCCCCCACGTATCGTAAATCTTTTTATACAGCTCCAAAATTCTAGGCTTCATCTCCTCGAACAATGCCTCCTGAACGGTGGATACCTCCTCCGGGTTCACCAGCTCCATTTTTTCATTCAGCTCATAGCTTACGCTTTTGATGGCGCCGTCCCCGTCTTCATATCCCAAATCTATACTGGCAATATAATCTGCCCGAGAAATATCTATGGAAACCATATAATACTCATTCATCAGCTGATCATCCTCGCCGTAACTCATCTTTGAACTGATTCCAATGCTTCCGCCTGTCTGCCACCAGGGATTGGGCGCATAATAAAAAATCTCATCTCCGATTACAGATGTATAATGTCCTGTTGCCGCATCATAGGGCAGATTCTTCCCAAACTGCGCATTATTTTTTTCAAATAACATATAAGCATAACCAAGATATCCCAGCATGCACAAAATAACAAACGCCACCGCCCCGATAATAATCTTCTTTTTCATATCCGCCTCATGTCGCCTTACGTCTTTTATTCCGGTGCTCCAAACGCAATGGTAAATTTTACATTACTGCCATAATGCTTAACCTTTGCAACTGTTGATGTCGTATCCTTTCCGTCTGTTTGCAGGGTGACGGCGGAAGTAAACTTCATCCCATCACCGCCGGATAAATTCTGAACACCCGCAAAGCAACATATTCCAGCCGGCGGCAGTCCTGTCACTTGACAGGTATCATAACTGTTAAACAAGCCCTTTGAATAGGTACATTTCACCACCGCTGCACAGTACATCCCATTTGACGCTGTCTTTTCGGGATACCAATACTTTGTTTCACTTTTTGTATATGTAAATTTTAAATCTAATCCTGTTATTGTTACCCCACTCCCAGCATAAACCACGCCCATGGTTGTAGCCAGAGCATTCATACTCAGTAAAACTGTCATTATAAAGCTAACTAGTAAACATGTCTTTTTCTTCATTCTATGTTCTCCTTTTTTATGGTATGCCAGATCGTTTTGCGTGATAAAATCCTCCACCACAAAACCCGCATTGCGATGGAAAAAATTCATGCATATCCGCTTATACTTTATAATGAATTATACGCCTAAAAACAATCAATGTCAACAAGAAAATATATACATTATTATTTAATAAAGGTGTCAAAAGAGGGCTGTGAAAAAATGAGAAATCATTTTTTCACAGCCCCTTACTTTATTTACACTAAATAATAATCCTGGCGTGATCCGTCCTGTCATATACCAACATAGCACAGCAGTGAACTTGCTCCTGCTCATTCCCCATGTCCGACACAGCAGGTCAGCCCATATACCCTCCGGACTCCTGCTCTCGTCAACTCCCGGCTGCAGATCTGCATGGTGGCCCCGGTTGTGTAGATGTCGTCCAGCAGCAGGATATTTCTGTAATGTGGCGCCGTCCTTCCCGCCTCAAAGGCGTTTTTCAGGTTCTGATACCGGGCATGGACGTCCAGCTTTTTCTGGGGCAGGGTCTTTTGGGTTCGCAAAAGCGCTTTCTCGTCCACTGGGAGCTCCAAAAGGGCACCCAGGCGCTTTGCAAGAACAGCGGTCTGGTTATACCCCCGTTCCCGCTTTCTGGCAGGATGAACGGGTACGGGGACAATCACATCGCACTTCCATTCCATAATCCTTCTGCCAAAATGCCTCCCCAGCTCCAAGGCCAGAAAATCTGCATATTCCCTCTTATTATTATATTTGAAATCCCACATCATCTGCCCAGCCACCTGACTGGAATAATCCATCAGGGCCAGATTTCGCACAAAATCCCTGGGAGCGCCCTTGCACCGGCGGCAGTATTCCGCTGTCCCATCTGATATATGGGTTCCGCATTTCATGCAGATGGGTTCCGTGACAAAGGGCACCCGGTTATAGCAGTGGGGGCAGATCAGCTTCTCCATGCCAAGCCCTGGGGGAAGCCTCCTCCTGTCTGTTTTAAGGCTAAAATCCGGCCTGACAATCTCCCGGCACACGGGACATATTCTCGGATATATCAAATCTGCTAATGACATCTCTGCCTCCTATATGCCAATCTCTCTCAGCCGGTCCGCCAGACCGGAAAAGCGTGTATTCTCTGAAACATTTCTGATCATGCTCTGAAAGGTTTCCAGGCTCCCCACCACTGTAACGCACTGCTTGGCCCTTGTCACCGCAGTGTAGAGCAGGTTCCTGTTCATAAGCATCCGGGGGCCTGTCAGAAGGGGCAGCACCACCGCCGGGTACTCGCTTCCCTGGGACTTGTGGATGGTGATGGCATATGCCAGCTCCAGTTCATCCAGCTGCTTAAAGCTGTAGGTGGACTCCCGTCCCTCATCAAACTCCACCACCAGCTCCTCCGCATAGAGATTCATGCTTTTGATGATGCCCAAGTCCCCATTAAAAACGCCTATTCCGCTTTGCAGCGCTACGCCATACTTGTTTTTGATCTCCCATTCCATCTGGTAGTTATTCTTGATCTGCATCACCTTGTCACCCTCGCGAAAAACGCCGGCCCCTGTCTCCTTCTCCATCTTCTCCGGGTCAGGGGGGTTTAGGTACTGCTGGAGGGCGGCGTTTAGCTGCTCCACCCCCAAAACCCCTTTTCGCATGGGTGTCAGCACCTGAATGTCCCTGACAGATGCGTGCACGTAAGGGGGAAGCTTTTCCTTTACCAGAGTGATGGTGGCCCCGGTAATCTGGGCTGCCTGGGAACGCTTCACAAAGAGAAAATCCCTGCTGCCGGGTCTTGGCTCCACCATCTGCCCCTGATTGATGCGATGGGCGTTGATCACAATGTCACTCTCCAAGGCCTGTCTGAAAATCTTGTTCAGCTTCACCACCCGAAAGCAGCCGGAGTCTATAATATCCCGGAGAACATTGCCCGGCCCCACGCTTGGAAGCTGGTCCACATCCCCCACCAGAACCAATCTGGTTCCCGGCACAACCGCCTTTAAAAGCGCATTCATGAGATTGATATCCACCATGCTCATCTCATCAATGATGACCGCATCCGCCTCCAGAGGATTCTCCTCGTCCCTGGCAAATGCGGCATGGCCATTTTCGCTTTCAGGCCCCCCCATGAGCTCCAGCAGGCGATGGATGGTCTGGGCCTCGCAGCCCGTGGCCTCACTCATGCGCTTTGCTGCGCGTCCGGTGGGTGCAGCCAGCGCCATGGATAGCCCCAGCTCCTCCATATACTGGATGATGGTGTTGATGGTGGTAGTTTTTCCTGTGCCCGGTCCGCCGGTGATGATGGTCAGGCCATGGGTGACAGCCTCCATCACCGCCTCCCTCTGAAGCTCGTCCAGCTGTATCTGCTCCCTGGCGGCGATGCGATCAATATCCGCTCCCAATTTTACAGGGTCTGCCTTCTCCACAATATTCAGATCATGGAGATGCTTTGCCACATTCAGCTCCATATAATAGTAGACAGCGGAATATACCTGCTGCCATTCCCGGCCATCTTCGGCAGACACATTTTTTATCACAATCCTTCTGTCCAGCTGCATGTCCGTCAGATTCTTTTCCACCTGCTCCGGTTCCACCATCAAAAGCTCCGCCGCCTGGGAGACAAGTGATGCCTTTGGCAGATAGGTATGTCCATTTCCAGATGCAAGCTGCAGTTCATAGAGGATGCCGCTCTGAATGCGAAAATCCGAATCCGGCACAATTCCCGCCCTGGCGGCAATGGCATCCGCAGTCTTAAAGCCCACCCCCTCGATGTCGTCCGCCATCCGGTATGGGTTTGTTCGGATCACACTGTAAAGCTCGGCGCCGTAATGATTGTAAATCTTTGCAGCAAGATTCAGAGAGATGCCGTACTGCTGCAAAAACATCAGGGCATCCCGCAGATTTTTCTTTTCCGCCACCTGAGCCCCGATCTCCCTGGCCTTGTTTTCGCTGATACCCTTGATCTCCGCCAGACGCTCCGGCTCCTCCTCCATGATGCGAAAGGAGTCCTCCTTAAATTTTTTTACGATACGGGCAGCCATGGCTGCACCGATCCCCTTGATGGCGCCGGAGGCCAGATAGCGTTCCATGGACACCACATCCGTGGGCATCCTTCGTTCATATGATACAGCCCGCAGCTGGGGACCATAGGTGGGATGCACCGTTATCTCCCCCGTCACTGCAAAAAAATCCCCCTGCTCCACATCCGGAAAACTGCCGCAGACCGTCTGCTCATTGCCCTCGCTGTCCTCGCCCGACAGCTCCATCACCATGACCGTATAGCCGTTTTCCCTGTTCTGAAACAGGATTTTCTGTACATATCCTTCAATTGTCACCTTTTGCTTCCTTTCCTCGCTCCAACTGGCTGACGCCCGCCGGGCTTATGGCAATCGAGTAGGGTTCCCCCTACTCGATTTGCGATACCGTACAGCTCACAGCAAAGCTGTTCGCTGTACTTGCCCGTCAAATGTCAGCTCATGCAAGCATGGCTGCCGCTTGACGGGCTTATGACACAAAAAAGTCACAGTCTAGCCGGGAATTGCGCCGGCCAAACTGTAACCCTGCAAAACTATTCGTTCAGATATTCAATAAACTTTCCAGTGCCAACGGCCACACAGGTCATGGGGTCGTCTGCCGTAAGGGTATGAATGCCGGTTTTTTCCTCAATGAGATCCTCCAGACCATGCAGCAGCGCGCCGCCCCCGGTCAGAACAATACCCCTATCCGATATATCGGCAGCCAGCTCCGGAGGGGTCCGCTCCAGCACATTATGCACTGCGTCCACCACCTGCATGGCAGGCTCGCGGAGAGCCTCCAGGGTTTCATCCGATGTGAAGGTAATGGTCTTTGGAAGACCCGTAACCAGGTTCCTGCCTCTCACATCCATGGTCAGCACTTCCGGCCTGGAATAGCAGGTTCCGATGTTGATCTTGATCTCCTCCGCAGTCCGCTCACCGATCAGCAGGTTATGCTTCTTTCGCATGTAGCGCACAATGGACTCATCAAAGTCATCCCCGGCGATTTTGATGGAGGTGCTCACAACCGTACCTCCCAGGGAGATGACGGCAATGTCAGAAGTACCGCCGCCAATATCCACGATCATGTTTCCGCATGCCTTGGCAATGTCGATCCCCGCACCAATGGCTGCTGCCACAGGCTCCTCGATGATGGATACCTCTCTGGCTCCGGCCGCATAAGTGGCGTCCTCCACCGCCTTACGCTCCACCTCCGTGGCCTGGCTGGGTATGCATACACAGATACGGGGCCGGCGCAGCGTGCGCTTTCCCACACTCTTCCTGATAAAATACTTCAGCATCTGTTCTGTGACATGATAGTCACTGATCACACCCTTTCGAAGGGGTCTGATGGCCACGATATTTCCCGGGGTACGCCCGATCATCAGACGGGCCTCCTCCCCAATGGCCTTGATCTCGTTTGTCTCTCTGTCGATGGCAACAACCGAGGGTTCCTTTAAAACAACGCCCTTACCCTTAATGTACACCAAAATGCTGGCTGTGCCCAGATCTATACCGATATCCGTAGATAATAACATGCCTGTTCCTCCCGTACAAAAATCCTGATTTCATCCGTGCAGTACTTCGCCGCCCTGCAGCATGTCTCAAAGGTCAAATCATTATCATATTAAACAATGACAGCAGATTTATCAAGCCCTTTTTTCAGTTTTTCTGATTTTCCTCCTGTTCATGGAGCAGAAGATATTTTTCCCTGGTGGCCATTCCGCCCCGGATATGGCGCTCGGACTTGTTTACATCCAAGACAGCCCGCACCTCATCATAGAGCACGGGATTAATTCGTTCCAGTCTCATGGAATCCATGTGAACCGTACTCTTGCTGATGCAAAACTGCTTTGCCGCCTGACGCACCGTTGCCTTATAATCTACAATATATTTGCCAATCTCAATGGCCC
>CALWLH010000058.1 GCA_944381475.1 uncultured Lachnospiraceae bacterium
CTTATCTTAGACCCGGTACAGGCGTATATCGGTGCGAAAGTTGATATGAACCGGGCAAATGAAGTGAGAGCTATCCTTTCACAATTAGGGCAGATAGCTGGGCAATATCGGTGCGCCATTATTTTGGCAGGAGGATGGAAATCATGTCTGCTGTATTATGTGGGGAGTTTTAGTACGTTAAGAAGCTTTTTCATTTTTTTGAGCGTGTTTCATTTTCCATATTTTATCATAAACAACCATGAATGCTATAAACAATATAACTGTGATGGCTAAAAATACAAAATACAATTTGCCTTCTATGGAATGTGTATGAGCCTCCATTTCATCGAGAGTAAGCGTTCCGTCAGGTGATATGTATGCTTGAACCTGCTGCATAGGATGATATAGGTGTCCTTCTGTATCTGAAACATAGCATTTGCTTTCTTGTCCATTATATCTTACAGTCACGACATAACGGGAACTTTTGGTAGTACCTAAATTAATATTAACTTTTTCACTGCTTATAACTGTAGCGGTAACGGTTTCTTGGTTAACAGATGTTTGCTTTGTTGCTATAAATAATCCGATCGTTATAGAAAGTGAAATAAAGAATAACAGAAGAAAAATTCGCATAAGTTTTTTTAGCTTCATTTAAAATCCTCACTACATGAAAATAGCACTGGAGGTTATTGTAGCATGTGGATTTGTTAGTGTCAAGCGATATAGTATCCGGTTGATTGTCTGCTTATTGTTTGCTGTGCCGACAGGGATTTAAAAATAGTATTGAATTGCCATTATCAGCAGCTCAGCTTATTGGTTTGGGACTTTTGCGAGAAATAGAATAGGAAAAATAATGAATCTGGATGCGGTAAAAAAATTATAGAAGATGAAGGCTTGCAAGGTTATAATATTAATGAAAATAGAGGACAAAACCCAAATGAAATTAATTAGTCAACAATCCTGTTGATAAAGGTATTGAATAATAGTGATTAAATATTGTATAATGAATAGGAGCATTGTTTCCTTTGGGATGTTTGTTTGGCGATGGATATTATAGGATGGTCGGAATCAACTATAATAAAGATGCAAAAAAGCATGAATGCGTGATTGAGAAGATCCACAAATAGAATTAGCCCGATTTGATGTTACGAAATCAAATGGGATGAATTGCTCTTCGTAGGATATATGTTTTAGCAAAGCTTTGAGTGAAAACATTGGAGAAAATAATAAGAAGCAGCGAGGAACAGATGAATACAAGATCTTATATGGTCATTATCAAGGGTGAAATAAAGACATCTAAAATAATGTCATGCATATATAATAGAGATACAAATAGATGGGATGTAAAATTTAATAATGGAAAAACATACTCGTATGCATATTTGAATGTGGAAAAGCTGACTGAACCGGCAGTTTTAAATCCTAACATGTATCGTATTAGCAGAGAAGGACGAGAGCTCTTTGAGATTACAGCTATATATGTATTTGAGAGCACAAATGAGTCATACTGGCATATTTGTTTTGGTAATGGTAGCGAGAGAGATTATCGTCAGAGTGAGTTAAAAATCATAGAGTCCTGTCTTAGCCAAAGTCAGTCCGCGAATGTATTTAAATATATAAAACAGCTTGCAGGGTTGAGTGATATTAGGAATGAGGAAACCGGCGAGAAGTTATTGGCTAAAAGGTTTGAAAAGATATCCTTTGTAGGTGAAGATGTAGCATTAGCAAAGTATTTAAATCCTTCGGCTTTGAACGATGATAAATTAAGCCGTGAATATATTCCGATTTTCCCATTTGGATGCAATAACAGTCAGTATAATGCCGTAAAAAATGTCATGGAGAATCAGGTTAGTGTTATACAGGGACCGCCCGGAACAGGGAAGACACAAACTATATTAAATATTATTTCCAATATATTAGTACAAGAAAAAACGGTACAGATAGTATCCAACAATAATTCGGCAACTGAAAATGTATATGAAAAATTATCTTCTCCCAAATACAATTTGGGTTTTGTTGCCGCAGCATTAGGGAGTTCTAAGAACAAGAAACTATTTGTTGCCCATCAGGATACAAATTACCCCGATTTTTCGTCCTGGAAAATGGATGAAAATCCAAATGATTTACAGAAGAAAATAGCAGAGCAATCCAGACAGTTAAAAACTGTTTTTGATAAACAGGAGAAACTGGCATGTTTAAGACAGGAGCTATCACAGCTGGTCACAGAGAAGGAATATTTCGATCAGTATGTCGAGGAATCTGCTGTAAATACGGATAGCATAAAGTTTAAGAAAAATCTATCCGCAAAGCAGTGGATGTTACTGTGGCAGGAGTGCCAGTTGATTTCAGAAGAGCAAAAGACAATAGGATTTTTATTTAAGATAAAAGCCTTCTTGAGATATGGAATAACAGATTGGAATTTCTATAAGCAGGATATTTCAAAGATTATCACAACTTTTCAAGCGATGTATTATCGCGCGAAACAGTCGGAGCTGTCTGCGGAAATTGCAGATATTGAGAAGTATCTAAATAGTGTTAATAAAGATTTGCCTGAGGATTTGTGCAGGCAGTCAATGACTCTATTAAAAGATAAACTGGCAAGAAAATATGAAGGAAACAACTGTAGAAAAATTTTTAGTGAAGATGATTTGTGGAAGGAGCCATACGATGTTTTGGATGAGTACCCGGTTATATTAAGTACAACATTCTCCTCAAGAAACAGCCTGAATTCAGATGTGGTGTACGATTATCTTATTATGGATGAGGCATCCCAGGTAGATATTGCAACCGGTGCGTTGGCGCTTTCCTGTGCAAGGAATGTTGTTATTGTGGGGGATACCAAGCAGCTTCCAAATGTTGTTACAGAGGACATAAAAGCCAAAGCAAAAGCTATATTTGACACTTTTAGTGTGAATGAAGGCTATCAGTATACAAAGAGCTTTCTGCAATCCATTTTGGAGGTTATGCCAAATGTAACGCAAACATTATTGCGGGAGCATTATAGATGTCATCCTAAAATAATTAATTTTTGCAACCAAAAATTTTATCGTGGCGAATTGATTATAATGACAGAGGATAAGGGAGAAGCGGATGTATTGTCAGTGGTAAAAACGGTTGTAGGAAATCATGAACGAAACCATTATAGTCAGCGTCAGATAGATGTTATTAAAAATGAGATTTTACCTAAATATAATTTAAATCCGGAAGAGACTGGAATTATTGCGCCTTACAAAAATCAGGTAGAGGCATTAAGCAGGGAGATAACAGATATTGATGCGGCTACAGTGCATAAGTTTCAAGGCAAGGAGAAAGAGAACATTATTATATCTACTGTGGATGATGAAATATCGGATTTTGCAGATGATCCATACTTAATCAATGTTGCCGTATCAAGAGCTAAACGCAAGTTGATGCTGGTTGTAACAGGAAATGAACAGACGAAGGAACGCAATATAACAGATTTGATAGATTACATTCAATATAATAACTTTGAGGTTGTTAATAGCAAAATTTATTCGATTTTTGATTACCTTTACAAGCAGTACACAGAGGAAAGAATGGCATATTTGCAGAAACATAAAAAGATATCAGAACATGATTCGGAGAATCTAATGTATTCATTGATAGAAGATATTATCTCAGATAACAAGTATTCAAGCTTGGATATTATTTGCCACTTTCCATTGAATATGTTGATTAAAAATCCGGAATTATTAAATGAACAGGAATGTCGGTATGCGATGAATCCGGCGACACATTTGGATTTTCTGGTATATAACAGAATTGGTAAAAAGCCCGTGTTGGTGATTGAGGTGGATGGCTATGAATACCACAAAGCGGACACTGTGCAGGCTTCAAGAGATTTGCTAAAGAATCGTATAATGGAGCTATATGAAATTCCATTGCTGAGATTTAAGACAAATGGCAGTGGTGAAAAAGAAAAGATTATAGCGATGCTGGACAAGCTGGTTGGATAACCAGAGTAAAAATGCTGCCATTATTTGGTCTATGAAAACGATCGTGTTATCGTGTGTGGCGGTGCAATAATTAAGGGAGACGTTCCGTTTTGCTTCTTCAAAACTCCAATGTATGGATAGGTATGACCGGACGGCTAATGATATGACAGATTGTTCTTAAGGAGGATGTATGAGAAGACCCGATTGTCGTTTACTGCTGATGATTTGTATTGTGTTGGCCGCTGCTGGACTTCATGGATGTAATAAAAATGATAAAAATCCAGCTTCAGAACAGACGGAAGTGCAACCTCAGAATGTAGAAGTGCAGACAACAGAGCAAAGCGGCGAAAGCATGAATGAAGGGAGCAATGATTTAGAGCTGACACAGGAATATGTATGCAGCGCATTTGGGATTCCTGAATCGGCGTTTGAAGGCGTTGATTTTGACCGCTTTGTTGACCATTATGGTCTGACTTATGAAAACATACATAATGAGTCGGTGGCATATTTGCTTAAGGAATACAAAGAGAACAATGGAGAAAATGAGTTCTATGATTACAGGTATATGTACAATTCGGACAAGGATGCGGCGCTGACTTTAGACAATCAAAAGACTATATCCGTAGTGCTCTGTGCGCAAATTGAGGAGGACTTAAAAAGCTTTTGGATATTTGATTTCGAGAAGGGAATAAAGATTGCGGGTACAGGAGCAGAGGACGTTATTCATAAGGATCGCATAGTGGCAGCTCTTACACCAGAACATAAGGAACAAGTTCTGGAATTGTTTGAAAAATATGACGTATATACTTGGTATAAAAACAGAGAAGAGCTAGATTCAGGTGATTGGTATTTATCTGTGAAGTTTCAAGATGGTACGATAGCGCTGGTGTCAGGAAGCGCTCAGGATAGCGGTGTGGATTTTGACGGGCTATTATCTGAGATAACGGATATAGGAGCTGTGATATGAAATATTTATGGACAGAAGATACGGGTGCAGGACTTCACTTCTGGAAATATAGACCGGCATAGTTGCGACAACAGTTGTATGGATATGCACGATGTATTGGATATGTGGGAGGATGCTAAAATGTCTGATTGGAATCCTGAAAAGTATTTATTATTCAAAAAGCAGCGCACGCAGCCTGCGATCGATCTCGCAAACCGTGTGCGGGATTGCGGGGCCAAAACAATTGTGGATATTGGCTGCGGTCCCGGCAACAGCACGGCTGTTTTGAAAGAGATTTTCCCCCATGCAAAAATATTGGGAATTGATAGCTCTCCCAGCATGATTCTGAAAGCAAAGGAAAAGCACGGAGATATTGATTTTTTGGTATGCAGTGCGCAGGATTTAACAGGAAGCTATGATCTGATATTTTCCAATGCCTGCCTGCAATGGCTTCCAGACCACAAAGCCTTGATCCCCTGCCTTATGGATAGACTGACCGCAGACGGTGTGATGGCGGTGCAAATGCCGATGAACCTGAGTGAACCGCTGTTTCGCATAATCAAAGAGGTTGGAGGAGATCCCAAATGGAATTTTAAAAATGTCTGTCTTGAAAAAAATGATACGCTTACCTATGAAGAATATTTTGATATTTTGTCGTCCTGTTCGAGCCGCTTTGAAATATGGGAGACCGTATATTATCACGCAATGCCCTCCCATGAACACCTGCTTGAGTGGGTGCGAGGCACACGTCTGCGCCCTTATCTGGAGGCGCTGAACGAGGAGGAGAAGGAGGAATTCGAGGGGGACATCTTAGCGAAGGTAAGGGAGGTCTATCCTTTGACTGCAAGCGGAGAGGTGATCTTAAAATTCCGGCGATTTTTCTTTACGGCCCATAGATAGTGCCTGTATGAGCAAAATAAATTCCGTTAAATTATAAGGAGCGTCAGCTGTTAGCTGACAAGGAGGTCAGATCTGCCCAGGGGGTATGTCTGATCTCCTCTTTTTACATAACTTTTACCATTATTTCGCATCTCTATGGTAGCGGCGGTTTCTGACAGCATTATGATAACAGTAGCGGGAACAGCGCTGCCGCAGGAGACAGCTCCTGTGCAGCAGAATAGAGAGGTGAATATATGAACAGAGCGGTTAAATATCTTTTGCTCATTGTTTCAATCCTTGTGCTGCCATTTTCGGTAATTATTCTGGGAAGCTCCATCAGTTATATGATAACCAGGGAAATGACAAACGCCATCATAACAGAGGTTGACACGGAGGAGCGTGAGGGCGGCTCTACAGGGGACAGATATTACTACACAGTCAGCCGCATACATTATACTTATACTGCGGATGGCAGAGAATATGCCGGAAGCTACGATACAAGGGGTGATTTTTCGGGAAGCGTTGGGGATTCTACTGCAGTTTTATATGACGAGGATGAACCCTATGAGGAGCTTTTGCTGTGGGATATTATAAAACGCTTCATATACTCCATGGCGGTGACGGCGCTGTGCGCCGGCTATATTGTCCAATTTATCAGAAAATGGCGGAGAAGAAGGAAACAGACAGCTTCTCCCTAGGAACAATGAAATATGCTGCCATAAGCCGCAGAAACACCCATTCCCAGAACGGCAGTTTTCATTGCCGCTCTTTGTGACGGAGATTCGTGCCGGGATAAATGTAATCCCTTGATTCATGTATCTTAAAGCCGGAGGCCCTTAATATCCTTAATTCGGGCAAGGATTATATTGCAGCTGCAGCTGGTAATACCGGGCAAGGGATCAATAACCTCACGAATCAGAGTTTCCATCTCCTGGTTGGAGGCGCACACCGCGTGGACGTGGAGCCTATCCTTGCCGGTTACTCGATACACTTGAGTAATCGTTTCGTTTGATTTAAGAATTTCGCTCACTGTCGATAGGGCTTCCGGCTGCGTCTCAATCTCAAAATAACAGGACACGGCCCCGCTGATTCTCTGCGGGTTGATGATTGTAGTGTATTCTTCAATGATTCCCCGCTGCTCCAATGCCTGAATACGGGCTTTCACTGCTACTCGGGAAATTCCAACTTTTTCCCCGATTTCAGAATAGGAAGCCCTTGCGTTTTCAATCAGCAGCCGGATAATTTTTTGATCCAGCGTATCTAATCCTTCAAGAAACAAAATACCATCCCCTTTCCGCAAACGTATGCTTATTATAAACCAGGTTCGATAAAATGTAAATAGAAGATTGATTTTAGATAAAGATTCTGCTATAATGGTTTCGTTATGTAAGTTATGAATTTCATTTAGGAGGCGGCATGATGGATACAGATTTAACGCAAGGTTCTGTTATGGGATCAATGCTGCGGTTTGCCCTTCCCATGCTTCTGGGAAATCTCCTGCAACAGTGCTATAATGTGGCGGACACGCTGATAGTAAGCTGGTATCTTGGCCCCAATGCTCTGGCGGCTGTAGGGTCGTCCTTCACTTTGATGACATTTCTCACCTCCATCCTTCTGGGGTTGTGCATGGGAAGCGGGGTCGTTTTTTCCATTCGGTTTGGTCAGAGAGACGAAAAGGGACTTCGGGGAAGCGCCCAAGCATCATTTGTCCTTATCGCCGTCCTGACGCTAATCTTGAATAGCATTGCCTTTCTTTGTCTGGATGGCATCAGGCTGTTTCTGCAGGTTTCGGATGAGGCTATTTGGGAAATGATGCAGGCGTATCTGGTTGTAATTTTCTGCGGTATTATCGGAACCTTTCTGTACAATTACTTTGCCTGCTATCTGCGTGCCATCGGGGATTCCGCAACACCGCTCATTTTTTTGGCCATTTCTGCTTTACTGAACATTGGCCTGGATTTGTGGTTTGTAGTGGGCCTAGAGCGGGGCGTGTCCGGTGCGGCTGAGGCTACCGTAATATCACAGTATGTTTCAGGCATTGGCTTGGGTGCTTTTGCCCTGATTCGCTGTCCGCAGTTGCGGCCCCATCGGGGCGCTATGCTGGTTCGCTGGTCAAAAATCAGGGAGATAGCGAACTTTTCTCTTTTGACCTGTGTGCAGCAATCTGTAATGAATCTGGGAATTCTCATGGTACAAGGCTTGGTCAACAGCTTTAGCCCTACCGTGATGGCGGCCTTTGCGGCTGGGGTAAAAATTGATTCCTTTGCTTATATGCCTGTGCAGGAATTTGGAAATGCATTTTCTACCTTTATCGCCCAAAACTATGGCGCACAGAAAAGAAACCGGATTCGTGCCGGGTTGAAAGGCGCGCTTTTGACCTCACTGGCCTTTTCCATTGCCATATCCGTGCTGGTTTGGCTATTTGGCAGCCAGCTGATGCAGTTCTTTGTAGATGCCGGAGAAGCTGACATCATTCGGGAAGGAGTACGTTATCTTCGTATTGAAGGCGCGTTCTATTGTGGAATTGGCTGTCTGTTCCTGCTCTATGGGCTATATCGTGCCTTAGGAAAACCTGGTATGAGCGTTGTCCTGACCGTGCTTTCACTGGGCACCCGTGTAGTGCTGGCCTATATCCTTTCTGCCATTCCGGCTGTTGGCGTAGTGGGGATCTGGTGGTCAGTGCCCATCGGATGGTTTCTTGCAGACGCCGTGGGTATCCTTTACTACATATTCCGTAAAAAGACTCTGTTATAGCGGCAAGGGGAGGAAGGACTAGGCATTTGACGAAAAGAAAATTTTCTTATGTATGATTTGTACTTATGCTGAACAGGACGATGTCAGAGACCTTTCGCTGACTCCCTGGGTGGGGTTTGTCTATACATTCCCTGCGTTCAGAAAAAGCGATGTATGGGCAGGCTGCTTGAATATGCCTATGCGCTGGCAAAGAGCCAGGGGCATCCATATATTTATATTTCCACAGGTGAAATCGGTTTGTATGAAAAATACGAATATAATTTCTGGAGGATGATGAAAGGTAAAAATGGCAGTGATTGCCGGGTGTATAGATGTGAAGTAGTTACAAAGGATTATAGTAATATCATAGGGACTGAGGTAAGAGGTACCATTGATAGACCCCTTGGCAGTTCACATCCAAGACATCCGCAAATGATATATCCCATCAACTATGGTTATGTCGATGGCGTTATGGGAGGAGACGGAGCAGAACAGGATGTTTATGTGTTTGGCGCTCATGAGCCGATTAAGACCTTCACCGGAAAAGTAATTGCCGTTTATCACAGATTGAATGACTGCGAAGACAAATGGATAGTCAGCATAAATGGCGCAGCTCCTTCTAGGGAGGACATACTGCAAACTATTGAATTCCAGGAACAATATTTTACGGGAGAACTTTATTTATGAGCAGTGATATGTATGGCATATACTATCCGGCGGGGGTGCAGCTGCGGAATATGACAGGCAGCGAAATCCTGCGTATTGCCATGGAGCAGTCTGCGCGGGATATAAATTGTAATGCGGCGGATTTTACCCGCAGTGGGAATGTGATTGTGCCCGGAGGTTTGGGACCGGGCGCCAGAAAATATTATAAAGAGCCCATCGCCTGTAATCTGGTTTCCTATGGGAACAACATTGTGGCCTCGGTGAAGGAGGAGTACAGGGAGATTGTGGAGGAATATATTGGAAGCTTTGAGTTTTACCACTGCTTTGAAACACCCAATATGCACTGGCTGGATGAGAGGCTTCGGGCACGGGGACAGAGAATCTGCTTTATGGCGGAATACTATCTGCCGGATGTGGATAGGCTTACAGCTCTGCCCTGTGATTTTGCGTTAAAGCTTCTGGAACAGCCGGATTTTGCGTCCCTTTACCTGCCGGAGTGGAGCAATGCCCTGTGCGCGGAACGAAAGGAGCTGGACGTGCTGGGGGTCGGCGCCTATGCGGGCGAAAAACTGGTGGGCCTTGCGGGATGCTCGGCGGACTGCGACAGGATGTGGCAGATCGGTGTGGACGTGCTGCCGGAATACAGAAGGCGGGGCATTGCCGCCGCCCTTACAAGCACATTGGCGGTGGAGATCTTCAAAAGGGGACGCGTTCCCTTTTACTGCTCCGCCTGGTCAAATATCCGCTCCGTGAGAAATGCCATCAAAAGCGGCTTCATCCCCGCCTGGGTGGAGATGACGGCTAAGCCCGCCGATGTGGTGGAGAAGATAATACAAAAAAAATGAGCACGGTGAACTACCCCCGCATACTGGTGTAATAAAACACCGCCAGCTGTGTGCGGTCCCGCAGCTCCAGCTTTTCTAAGAGGCGGCTGATATAGTTTCTCACAGTGCCTTCGCTTAAGTACATCCTTTCCGCTATTTCCCTGTTGTTAAGGCCCTTTGCCACCCAGGAGATAAGCTCCTGTTCTTTGTCGGTAATATCCTCATAGTCAGAGGAGATCCTTCTATCGCCTCCCATCATCAGAGGCATTTTCTCGCTGATGGCCTGCCCGAAAACGCTTTGGCCGCTGACTATCACTCTGAGGGCAGGGGCGATTCCCTTGTAGTCCTGCTTTAGAATGTAGCCCTTGGCCCCCATTTTCAGGGCTTTGATGATGTATTCGTCATCGGAAAAGGTGGTGAGGTAGAGGATTCTCGCCTCGGGACAAAAGCTAAGGATTTCCTCTCCCGCCATTATGCCGTCCATCTCCTTCATCCTTATGTCTAAGAGTATTACGTCAGGTCTGTGTTCCCTAAAAAGCTCCACAGCCTCTCGTCCGCTGCTGCCGGTGGCGCAGACAGTGATATCTCCCTCGTTTTCAAGTATGGTTTTTAATGATAATGTCACAAGCGTGTCATCGTCCACGATTATTATCCGCATATCCTTTCTCCATTTCAATTTTCCATTACAAAAGCCAGCTCCCATATCTAAAAGAAGGTTTGCAGCCTGTGGTTGATTACCTGGCGCTTGCCTCCAGGCTCTTAGCAGAACCTTTGTCACGAATAATTTTCTCCTTTTGGCAGCGTCATATAGATGCGAAAACCTTCCTCGCTGACCCCTGCGTCAAGGATGCCGCCCCGTTCCCTCACGCGGTTTTTCATATTTATTATGCCGATACCGCCGTGATCCTTTTTGCGCGCATTTCCGTTGTCGGTGACGGAGAGCTTATAAAAGGTGGGGTGTTCGCTCATGATGATCTGTACCCGGTCTCCGTCGGAGTGCCGGATGATATTTGAAATGCTTTCCTTTAAGACCCCGATAATGCAAAGCTTACTATCCCTGTCCATATCCTCCCCCATGTCGTAGGTGAGACTGACTGTGAAGCTGTCCGGCAAGGCCTTTATGCAGTCCTCTGCTGCAAATTTTAGATTTATGGAGTCATCGTGCAGATCGTGGACGCTTTTTCTGATGCTGGTCATGGCCTCGTCAAGGGTGGCTTTTACTAAAGTGAGGGAATCTGCTAAATTTTCCTGGGAGTTTATGATCTGCATGGCTCCGGTCTGCAATATGGCCCTTGTGAGCATATGGCCCACATTGTCATGAATCTCACGGGCAATGCGGTTTCGCTCTGTCAAAACTGCGATAGCCACCGCATCCTCCGTCTGTCTTGCCAGGGTCAGGTTCTGGCTTGCAAGCGCGCTGTTTTCAAAGGACAGCAGGTCTTTTGAGGCCAGATATTTTTGTTTGTACTCTGCGCATTTTTCAGAAAGGACATAGACAAGCAGGCTGAAGGCGCAGCCCACGGTTACCCCGGATAAAATATGAGCATCCAGAATAGGCGCCAGCCCCACAGCTGCTATGGGTAAAATAAGCACAGCCCATTTGCAGTTTTCCAGCATAAAAAACATGATGGCGGGAGAAGTAAAAAATACTTCAGGGAAAATAGCTGTCAAAATTCCAAGTATAATGGCGCCGGCGCTCTTGATGCGCCGCCTGCTTTTGTGAAGGGAGAAGAGGGTGAGCAATACGCTTGAAATAAAAAGAAAAGCAAAGAGACTTCGGGGTGAGAATAGTGTGCCTGTAAAAAGTATATATAATGAAAAAAGCAGCAAACAGATTATACTTGCTAATTTCTCCATCTTCCTCTCCCCCTTTTGGTATTTTAAGAGCGCCTTATATTAAGTATAGCACTTATCCTTTGCGGTTTCAACTTTCTCCAAAATAAAATGACATTTGTCATTGGGCGCTGGGTATCCCTTTGTGACAAATGTCATATGAAGTGCTTACAAACTGCACTTACAGATTTCCTAAGAGCGTGGTATGATCAGTATAACCTGGGAGTCTGGCAGCCCATGGGTTTTAAGGCCGAAAGCTGAATAGATCAGTCAATCAGAAAATCTGAAAAAGGGAAGGATGAATTATGGACAATAACGTCAAAACAGTCGTAAAGATTTCGGGGCTCGTAAAGCACTACGGAGAGCTGACTGCTGTTGATCATCTGAATATGGACATCAGAGAGGGGGAGGTTTACGGTCTTTTGGGGCCAAATGGGTCTGGAAAAACCACCACCATCCACTGTCTTTTGTCACTTCTTAGCTATACAGAGGGGGAGATTACCATTTTCGGAAAGAAAATGACGCCCAAAAGCTATGATATTAAGCAGAATATCGGAGTTGTCATGCAGAATGTGGCAGTTTTTGACCAGCTTACTGTCTATGAAAACATAGATTTTTTCTGCTCCATGTATGTGAAGGACAGGAAAAAGAGAAAAGAGCTGGTAAGGGAGGCCATAGAATTCACCGGCCTGGAGGATTTTGTGAAGTTTTATCCTAAAAAGCTTTCCGGGGGACTTCTAAGGCGGCTGAACATCGCCTGCGGTATCGCCCACAAGCCAAGACTGATATTTTTCGATGAGCCCACGGTGGCAGTTGACCCCCAGAGCAGGAATAAGATTCTTGAAGGGATACAAAGCCTGAATAAAAACGGCTCCACCATCATCTACACCTCCCATTACATGGAGGAGGTGGAGCAGATCTGCACAAGGATCGCCATCCTGGACGGCGGAAGGAAAATCGCCGAGGGAGCCACGGAGGAACTAAAGAGGATTGTGAAGGTTACAGAGACCATTGAGATAGAGGTTCCAGCCCTTGATGATAAGGTGCTGTCACGCATAAAGGCTTTGGAGCATGTGCTGTCGGCAAAATATGCCTCCCATGCTTTGGAGGTGTGCTGCTCCGGCGGCAGCCACAATCTTATGAGCATTTTAGAGATACTCAAAGGCGAAAATGTGCCTGTGGGTCAGGTGTACTCAAAGCTTCCCACCCTGAATGATGTATTCTTAGAGGTGACGGGAAAACAACTGAGGGATAAGGAGTAGGCCATGTTTGTTTCGTATTTGATGTATGAGATTAAGATGTACTTTAAGACCAAGGATGTGCTTTTGTGGCTGCTTTTGTTTCCCGTGGCTCTGGGAACCCTTTTTTACCTGGCCTTTGCAAACACCTGGGAGGAGAGTCTGTTTACACAGCTTCCCGTGGCGGTGGTTTGTGAGGATAAGACCTCTTACTTTCTGGATTTTGTGGAGGAGCTTTCAGCCGGGGAGGATGCCCTTATATCACCTGTCTTCACAGATTTGGAGACTGCAAGGCTGGAATTGGAGGAGGAGAGGGTTGTGGGAATCTATGATGTGTCGGATGGTATAAGCGTCACGGTCAAGGAAAACTCCATAAGAGCCACCATACTAAAAACCATTGCCGATAGCTTTGTACATGCCGAAAGCACAATTAAAAATATCGCAGAAACCTCTCCCATGAGACTGGGGGCGGCGATAAAGGCGCTGGCAGAAAGCAGCACTGCAGCGGGGGAAAAAGTGCTGTCCCCAAAGGAAAGCGATCCCTATACAGGATATTTTTATAATCTTGTCGCCATGGTGTGCCTTTTTGGAGCCATTGCCGGCATACACATAGCGGTGCAGAATCAGGCAAATCTTTCCCTGCCTGCAGCCCGCATGGAATGCGGAGCTATGTCTAAGGAAAAGCGGGTTATAGCCTCCTATCTTGCCACATGTCTTTGTTCAGGGCTTTGCTCCATCATCTCTGTGAGCTATCTTTGCTTTTTGCTGGGAGTGGATTTTTCCCTCAGCCTGCCCCTTTGTTATCTGGCTGCAGCCATGGGGGCAAATACGGGTGTGGCCATGGGCTTTTTTGTGGGCGCTATAGGTAAATTCAGTGAAAAAACTAAATGTGGAATAGCCACGGCAGTAAGCCTCATATGCTGCTTTTTGAGCGGACTTATGGTGGGAGAGATGAAGGGCTGGGTGGAAAAGCATATACCCATAATTAACCGGATAAATCCGGGGGCCATTATCACGGACAGTTTTTATCTTCCAGCGGTTTTCAGGGATTATTTTGGGTATGGCCTGGCTCTTTGCAAGCTGCTGCTTATGAGTCTGCTGTTTATATTCGCAGGAATAATCCTTTTAAGGAGAAAAAGCTATGAGTATATTTAAACTGTTTTTTAAGGTTTTGAGAAGCGTTCTGCCCCTAATCATCATGTGGTTTTGCATTCCTTATTTTTTTATGGGAATGCAGCTGGAGCTTTTGGGGGAGGATGCCGGGGGCTTTGTAAATTCCTCCGCGGACATAGGTATAATACTTGAGGATGATGGGGAGGCGGCAGGAAGGTTTTGTGAATTTCTGGAGAGCCGTCACAATGTTACCTACTATGAGGAGTATGATGAGACGAAATTCAGAAATCTGCTGTATTATACGGTGGAAGCCTGTGTCATAAGAATACCGGAGGATTTTTCTGAGAGACTTGGAGCAAAAGACCGGGAGGAGATATATGAGATAATATATATCCACCCCATGAACGGAAAAACATTGGTGCAGACGGATGGGGAGGAGTTTATAAGGCTGTCACGAACCTATGTGGCTGCGGGGTATCCTTCAGGGGAGGCTGCGGCTATGGCTGCGGAGGATTTAGAGACCGGGGCAAAGGCACAGCTTCTTGGAAGTGATAAGGGCGATCAGGAGGATGCCAGAACCTATATGTATTTTTTACTTGTTCCCTTTGGCATAACCTGCATAAATTTTATGGCGCTTTCAAATGTTTTGACAGTGATAAACAAAAAGGATACTGCAGACCGGATAAGTGCCTCCAGCATGTCCTCCTTGCGGCGGCTGATCCAGGTGCTTCTGGCCTCTGTGCTGCTGATTTTAGGCATCTGGGTGATTATAATCCTCATTGGGATACCCATGACAGGCAGGGGCTATGAGGGCCTTAGCTGGTACTATGTGCTAAACACCCTGTCCTACACCCTGCTTATGACGGCTTTTTCTGTGTTTATATCCATATTTGGACTTTCCCAGGATGTGTTACACTTTATCGGAAACTTCGTCTCCCTGGTGATGAGCTTTCTGTGCGGCGTCTTCGTGGATGTGGAGCTTTTGGGGGAGAGTGTAAGAAGCGTCGCAAGGCTCCTTCCCATGTACTGGTATGAGGAAAACGTGCGGCTTTTATATAATACAGGGGAGGCTGGCGGCGAGTATTTTATGAATATGGGGATACAGCTGATGTTCGGGCTGTTCTTTGTGGCTCTGACGGCGGCGGTGATGTCCTGCAGGAATGCGGGGTTTTTGCGGAAAAAGGCATAAAGAGGAATATTTGAATAATCCGCAAAAGCTGATTCGCTGTATGGCGGAGGGCTTAAAAATGTTGTGGGAAGCGGATGCTGCAAATTGTCCCTTTCACACCAGCAGATTGGAGGAACGTTTAAAGGAGGCCAGAATAAATGCGCAAAACAATCTGGTTGATATGGAAAACGTGGATCCCAAAACCTTCGGAGTGGGTGGCTTTAAAGATCCGGGAGAATTATTGCTATGGCTGGAAAACAACCGCCCCAAGGAAGATATCGTTTTGACTTATGAGGATTTCTGCCTGCCTAATGTTTTTGTGAAGGATGCCAGCCTTCGGCTTATCTCCTCCCTTGTTGGGATGGCCGGTATGCCCCCCATTTTTTCTACGCATAAGCCTCCGGAGATGTTTCCGTAAATCAGGGCAGTCTCCACCATCTCTTCCGTGATATCCTTCGGGGAGGAGATGTGAAACATCAGGAGTCTTCCCAGGAACCCTCCCCAGAAGGCATCTCCGGCGCCGGTGGCATCCACTGCCTGTACCTTTAGGCCAGGGATAAATTTCTCCTTTCCCTTAAAATAATATTTCGCCCCCTTAGACCCCAGAGTCTCTATAAGGACAGTGATATTGTGCTTCTCCATCAATGCGGGTATGTTTTCCTCCCCTCCCACAAAGAAAAGCTCCTCGTCAGATATCTTTAACAGGTCAATAAAGGGCAGAAGCTTAAAGATCTCATCTCGGCATCTGTCCATATCCTGCCAGATGCTGTCCCGATAGTTTACGTCAAAGCTTACGATTTTTCCCATGTCATGGGCCAGCCTCATTCCAAGGGCGACGGCCTCCCTTGCGGGGCTGTCTGAGAGGGAAAAGGAGCCGGCGTGAAACAGGCGGCAGGCAGCGATATCCTCCTCATTAACATCCTCCGGGGATAGTAATATGTCCGCTCCCGGCTTTCTCACAAAGGTGAAGGAGCGCTCGCCCCCTTCGTAAAGGGTCACAAAGGCCAGGGTGGTGACAGCCTTATCCGTAAGCTCCTGGCATAAAAGTCTGATTCCCTCATTTTCCAGTGTAGCCTTTAATCTTTTTCCAAAGTCATCATTTCCCAAAAGCCCTAAAAAGGCCGTGGAAAGACCGTTTCTTGCAGCGGCCACAGCCACATTTGCCGGAGCTCCTCCGGGGTTGGCGGTGTAGGTGTAGGGTTCCTTTGCGGGAGTAAAGTCCATGAGCATTTCCCCAGCGCAGATAATGTCGTATTTGTTCATGATTGTTCACCTCTCAATTCACACAGATTCATTTTTCACCAGCTCGAATCCCAGCTTTACAGATTTATTCGGCGTGTCCGGGCTTGCAATTTTCTCCAGCAAAATCTTTGCGCCCTCCTCCCCGCACTCCCAGTAGTAGAAGTGAACGGTGGTAAGACTGGGAGTAAGAATTGATGCAGCCCTGCCGTTCCCGAAACCGCATATGCCGATTTCCTCCGGTATCCGGATGCGGTTTTGGTTTAAATATTTAATTGCTCCCAGGGCAATGGTGTCCGTAGCGCAAAGTATGGCCTCCAGGTCAGGATTATCCCTTAAGAGCAGGGGCGTGTTCTCATAGCCGTTCTCCATGTAGAAAGAGCCGGTTTTTATGGCGGACTCACAAACCTTTAGCCCATGCTTTGTCATGGTATCTAAAAATCCCTGCTTCCTAAGCTTTCCCACAGCCTTATCCTTCTCTGTCACTCCGATATAACCTATTTTTTTGCAGCCCTTTCCTATCATATATTCCGCAAGCCCCACCGAGGCCTGGTAATCATCGTGGTAGATGCAGGATTCGTAGTCTATGGACTGTCCTAACACCACCACCGGGACTTTCAGAGATTTAAGCAGCTTTTTGTGAGCCGGGGTGAGGATGGTTCCCAGAAGGATGATGCCCTCCACCATGTTTTGGCTGAAGGTGTTTATATAGTCCAGCTCCCGGCTGTTTTGGTTGGCTGTGTTAGCTAAGAGCATCTGATAGCCCTGCTCAGAAAGAACCTGGCTGATTCCTGCCACTACCTGGGAGATGGAGTCCGAGTCTATTTTGGGAATGATTACGCCAATGAGCTTTGTGCGCTTAGTGCGAAGAGTCTGGGCCTGGGAGGAGGGGGTGTAGCCTGTTTCCCGGATGACCCTTGCTATGGCTGCCCGTTTTTCCTCGCTTAGGTAGCCGTTATTTAGATATCTGGATACAGCCGCAGGGGATACCCCCGCCAGTTTTGCGATTTGACTGATGTTCATACTCTGTCCTTCTATAAATAAATATGCAGTCAAATATGAAATTGATTACATATTCGGTTGCCTTTTTCGACGGATAAAATGGCTTGCATATATTATATGCATCCAGGGAAAAATAATCAAGAGCATTTCGATAAAAATCCTGTTTTTGTGTAAATACTACAAAGCCTGCGCAAATAACTTGTGAATTTTTTAGTATTTACATTTTCCTCTGACGGATATATAATGATGATACTAAATGAAATCGATTTCATATAAAGAGCGAAAAAATAAAATCGGAGGAAATATTATGGATTACAGGGAATGCGCTGCCCAGATCTATAAGGAGATCGGCGGCAGGGAAAATCTCATCTCCGCAGCCCACTGCGCCACAAGGCTTCGGCTGGTGATCGGGGATAATTCCAAGGCTAATGTGAAGGCCCTGGAAAGCATTGAAGGAGTCAAGGGGGTGTTTGACGCCTCCGGTCAGCTCCAGATCATTATCGGAACAGGAACGGTAAACAAGGTCTATGACGAATTTATCGACATAGCAGGGATCTCCGCCGCCACCAAGGAGGAGGTAAAGCAGGCCGCAGCCAGCAAGGCGGTGTGGTGGAAGCGGGCCATCAAGACCCTGGGGGACATCTTCGTGCCCATCATTCCCGCCATCGTTGCCACCGGTCTGCTGAACGGACTTTTGGGCGGCTTGGCCCAGGTTTGGCCGGGGATTACGGATTCCAGCTTCTATACCCTTTTGAATATGTTTTCCAATACGGCCCTCACCTTCCTGCCCATTCTGACTGCCATCTCGGCAGCTAAGATCTTTGGGGGAAACATTTTCCTGGGGGCGGTGATCGGCATGATCATGATCCATCCGGATCTGGTAAACGCCTGGAGCGTTTCCGGCGGAGCCGAGACCCAGACACTCTGGTCCTGGTTTGGGCTTTGGAATATTGAAAACGTGGGCTATCAGGGACATGTGATCCCGGTGGTGCTCTCCGTGTGGCTCATGTGTACCATTGAAAAGTGGCTCCACAAGAGGGTGCCGGAAATGTTTGACCTTTTTGTAACGCCCCTGTGTTCTGTGCTTATTACCGGCTTTTTCTCCATGACCATTATCGGCCCGGTGTTTGCCCAGTGCGAGACCTGGGTGCTCTCCGGAGCCCAGGCTCTGATATCCATTCCCTACGGCATCGGCGCGTTCATCATGGGCGGTATCTATGGGCCTACGGTTGTGGCCGGCGTACACCACATGTACAACGCCATCGAGCTGATGATGCTGGCGGACAACGGCATGAACACCTGGATGCCCATCGCCACAGCGGCCAATGTGGCAATGGGTGCTGCAGCCCTGGCGGTGGCTCTAAAGACCAGAAATAAAAAGATAAAATCCATGGCTCTGCCCGCCTCCCTTTCAGCCTTTATGGGTATTACGGAGCCCGCCATCTTCGGTGTCAACGTACGCTACGGAAAGCCCTTCCTGGCTGGTATTATCGGAGGAGCCTGCGGCGCCATGGTGGCCTCCATTATGGGAGTATACGCCACAGCCAACGGCGTAACAGGAATTTTTGGTTTCCTTATCACAACGGACAGCGTTCTGGGATATCTCTTAACCTTTATCGTGGCATCTGCTGTGGCCTTTGGAGTTTCCTGGGCTTTATATAAGGATGAGGGTGAGCCGGTAAAGGAAAAGAGAGCAGAAGGCCCGCAGGCCGCATCAGAGGATAAGAAAAGTGCTGCTTTAGAGATTAATACAGAGAAAAACACCATCTATGCACCCATGAAGGGTAAGGTGATTCCTCTTTCTGAGGTGCCGGATGAGACCTTTGCCAGCGGCGCTCTGGGGGATGGCTGCGCCATCATTCCAGAGGAGGGCGTGGTATATGCCCCCGTTGACGGAAAGGTATCCATGGTATTTGACACGAAGCATGCCATCGGCCTTACAAGCAAGGACGGCGCAGAGCTTCTGATCCACATCGGCATCAATACCGTGGAGCTAAAGGGCGAGCCCTTTGAGGTGCTGGTGGCTGACGGCGATCAGATCCGTGCAGGCCAGCCCCTGGTGAGGTTCGACATGGACTTTATCGCAAAGAAGGGCTGCTCTCTGGCAACACCGGTGATTGTCACCAATGGAGATGATTACGCGAAGCTTACTTTGGTTAAAACCGGCGATACAAAGGTGGGAGAAAAACTGTTATGTTCAGGGGGTAACTCATGAAAAAAAGAAAATATGCCGCCCGCTTTCACCTGATGCCGCCCCAGGGGTGGCTCAATGACCCCAATGGTCTGTGCCAGCTCAATGGTGTTCACCATATATTCTTCCAGTATGCGCCGGAGGACCCCAGGGGAGGGCAAAAATACTGGGGGCATTTTGAGACAAGGGATTTCATCCGCTATACCTTCACCGGGCTGTTTTTAAAGCCGGACTGCCCGGAGGATCGGGACGGGGTATATTCCGGCAGCGCCTATGTGGAGGACGGAGAAATGTATCTTTACTACACGGGCAATGTGAAGCATAGGGGGGACTATGACTATATCTACAGCGGCAGGGAGGGGAACACCCTCCTGGTCACCAGCAGGGATGGGCGCCAGGCCTCCCAAAAGGAATGCCTGTTAAAAAACCAGGACTATCCGGAGAACCTTTCAAACCATGTGCGGGACCCTAAGGTATTTAAGGAGGGGGAGACCTACTACATGGTTCTGGGGGCAAGAACCCGGTCCGATGAGGGCTGCGTGATGCTCTGCGCCTCCAAAGATAAGCGAAACTGGCATTTTGACCATTTTATACGCAAAGCGGATTTTGGATATATGTGGGAGTGCCCGGATCTCTTTGAGCTTTCAGGCCGCCAGTACCTCTCCCTCTCTCCCCAGGGCCTTGCTGCTACAGAGTTTAAGTATCAAAATGTGTACCAGTCCGGATATTTTACCACCACTAGAGACCTGCTATCCTCTGGCGATGGACTGGGAGAGTTTTATGAGTGGGATTACGGCTTTGACTTCTACGCTCCCCAGACCTACGAGGATGAGCGTGGGAGGAGACTTCTGATTGGCTGGATGGGAGTGCCGGATGTCCCCTACGACCATGACCCCACCATAGGGGAGGGGTGGCAGCATATGCTGACCCTGCCCCGGGAGCTTATAGTGGATGAGAGGACAGGGAGGGTTTTGCAGACTCCGGCCCGGGAGCTTCTATCCCTTCGAAAGGAACAAATATATAACGGAAGCAGCAGTGAATTTTTAGAGCCTGTAAGCCTTCCGGAGGGCTATGAACTGCTGCTGGAGGGATTTGCAGATACGGATTTTGAACTGCTCTTTGACGGAGGCTTTCGGGTTTCCTATGATGCGCAAAGCCGTGTGTGCAGCTTCCTTTTTTTGGATGAAAGCCTGGGCTATGGCCGGCGGGAGAGGAAAATCCGGCTGCTTTCCCAGGAGCGCGTTTGCGCCATGAGGATTTTTGTGGATACCTGCTGCATGGAATTCTACATCAACGGAGGGGCTTATGTGTTTACAACCAAGAGCTTCCGGGAGCCGGAAAAGAAGCATTCCCTGTCTGTAAAAGGTAAGATGGAGCACATGGAGGTGTTTGAGCTGGGATGCTTTGACGTGAGCCAGGAATAGAGGAAAGCAAATCAAATGAAAAGGAAATCACCCAGAGCAGTTCGGTTTTTGAACTGCTCTTTGTGTATAATCAAATGAAATCTCAAATTACTCATAAAATTCACCAAATGATATTGAAATAATTTTTAAAGTATTGTATGGTTGATAAAAGATAAGAGCTGTTATGCAATAAACTTTTGAAACGTTATATTTCAGATGTATGATTAAATCGCGTGAAGACTGTGAGGGAAAACAAGACAAACAACATTTTCAGGTGACTGTGCAATTGCTGTACAGAGCCGGGGATTGCTTCTACAGCATGCTTTATACCCCGATAATTATTATGAGCAGAATAGGTGTGGAATATATTTGCTAAAGTCAGGAGGTAATGTTATGAGTATTAGGAAGAAGATAGGATTGATCACGCTTACAGCAACGTTGGCACTGTCATCCATGGGTATTTGTTCGGCAGCGGCAATACCTTCAGTTCTGGATTGATTGATATGATTGATGAATAAATGGAAAATATAGCAAATATATCCACACTATTTCTGCATTGAATAACGAGGGAGGTTTACCGTGATGTTTGCTCGAGACAATAAAAATGGGAGACTGGCACTGTTGGCTGTGCTGGCGGGGACGGCGCTTTTTCTGAACGGATGCCGGACCAATGTCTCTGAATCCGAAAGCGAGACTGTGGGAGAAACGGAAAGCAAAAACACCGTATCTGAAAGCGAGGCTGTGGGGGGGGACGGAAAGCCAAAACACCATAGAAAATGACTTGGCCAGTCCCATCACTTCTGTATGGACGAGGGAAAAGCTGCAGGAGACCTATCCGGATCACACGGTTTTGACCTGGGTGACCTGTGATATGGCAGGCGCAGCCATGTCCGTCAGCGATGAGGTTATAGAGGCGGTGAATGAATATCTGGTTCGGCAGGGGGCAGATTTTGTCCTTTGCTTTGAGACATACGCCGAGAGCCAGTACGAGGTGGCCCTCAACAATCGTATTGCAGAGAACGATGCGCCGGACTTGATCTGCGGCGGTTTATGTCAGCTGGAGTACGGAGTTGTCAGGGAGTTGAGAAATGGCTGGCTTCTGGAGCTGGATGAGTACCTAAAAACCCCGGATGGGAGAGCGCTTTGGGAGGCTTTTCCGGAGAATTACTGGAAAACCATGAAATATGAGGGTCATTACTATGGTGTGACGTCAGTGGTTGATAATACGGACCAGGCCTATTTTGTGAATAAAAGCATGATGGAACAGTATGGCATCACAGCACAGATGCTGGCGGACTGCTCTCTTTCGGAGTTGGGGGATATCCTTCAGAAGGTGAAGGATGGAGAGGGAGAGAAGTGCCGGCTGCTGGCCTTGTCAAATTCCATCTATGACATGGAAGGGTATATGCCCATCACGGAGAAGAATGACATCTCTTCCGATGCGCTGGTGCTCCCGTTGGGGGAGGATTCAGCTCGGGCGGTCAATCTGTTTGAGGAACCGGAGGCGGCGGAGTGGTTTAAAACCCTGGGGGAGTTTTATCTTTCCGGGTACATGCAGGAGGCAGAAAAGTGCTTTATATATGTGATGCAGACCAGCCGCTTGAGGAATCAGGCTGGATGGAAAGAGATCCTGCAGGCATATTTCGGTTCGGAGGATAATATTGAGATCGTATACTTTGGCCCCGGTGCGCTTTATCCAAAGGGAACTCTCACAGGGGTATGCGCATCATCCCGGCACCAGGAGCAGGCTCTGCAGGCCTTGACTCTTGCAATGACGGATCCGGTCATTACGGACCTGATGCTTTACGGGACAGAAGAGGAGGACTATAAGAACCCGGAGGGATTTGTCACAAAAGAAAATTATGATATATTAAATGCCATGCAGTATGGAAATCTTTTTATCCGCTCCTTCCAGGAGTATGAGAAGAATTTGCCTCAAAATTACCGCTTTGATGTGGTGAATGAGGCTTATGTGACGCCCCAGGCAGGTATGATGTTTGATTTGGAGGCCTATTCGGATCAGATCTCACAGATACAGACCATTGTGGGAGATTACAGAGGACTGTTTTCCGGAACAATCCAGGATGTGGACGGCGCACTGGAGGAGTTAAACAAAAGGCTGCATGAAGCGGGTATAGATGAGGTGCTGCGGGAACTCAACCGACAGCTGGCAAATGCCGAAATCTTAGGTGGAGCAAAATGAAAAAACGGGGAATGGTAAAAAAAGGTCAATCAACAGGCATCGCATTCCTGAATGCCAGACTGCTGCTTTGCAGTCCAGTCTGGCTTTTTGGGATTTTTCTGATTCTTTTTTTCCTGCCTGCTTCTGCTGTATCAGGAAAAGAGCGAACCTATACAGGGGGCAGCAAGAAAAGCCTGCCTGGAGTGGGCCCTTCAAGAGCCTGACCCGGCGGAGGCATTGCTGAATAGGCAGCAGAGCTTGTATATGAATACAGGTGAGATGGAGCTTTTTTCTGGAAACTGGTATGGGGATTATTTGCTGTTGTCGGAGGTACGCCAGTATATAGAGTCCTGCGCAGAGTACACCGAGGCACTGTCACGGATTGTGAAAGATGCCGAGATGGGACTGGATTTTTCCTACAGTACATATGCTATGAAGGTGCGGTATCTGCTTACCATTCGCCAGTACGGGGAGCTGTCGGGGTGGTATGCCGATGGGGGCAATTACCTGGCATGGGAGAAATTTTTTACCATGGGAATCGCCGAGTTTGCCATGGTACTATTGCTTTTGTATACGGTGTATCATACCATCGTCATTGAGCGGGAGCGGGGAATGAATCCCCTGGTTCACGCAACGGTACACGGAGGCGGAGAGTATTTTTTCCAAAAACTAGCGTCCGTCACTGGGATTATGACAGGTCTCTTTGTCCTGCTCTACGGGATGAAACTGTTGATATATCTGAGCTTATATGGGAGTGATGCCATCAGCAGCTCGGTGCAAAGCCTCTCCGGCTATCTGTCATGTCCCTTTAGACTCACCATT
>CALWLH010000059.1 GCA_944381475.1 uncultured Lachnospiraceae bacterium
CTACCCGGACGCTCACTTTGTTCAATTAGGCCAAATCGAAAATGGTGTAAACGAAGAGGCAGTTCACTGGAATGCCAAAACTGCTTTTTCGTTTACCCCATCATCGATTCTAACCTAAAGAATTTGTCTTTGAAAATGTATCTTTTCATTATCCGCATCAGGAAAATTATGTGCTTAAAAATATAAATCTAACTTTAAAATCCGGGATGAAACTTGCGATTGTCGGATTAAATGGAGCGGGAAAAACAACTTTTATTAAATTGTTATGCCGTTTTTATGATGTAAATCAAGGGGAAATCCTATTGGATGGAATAAATATCAATCAATATGACTATAAGGAGTATACAAAGCTTTTTTTCGCTATATTTCAGGATTTCAAATTATTTTCTTTCAGTATAAGAGATAATATTGCATGCGGACAAGAAGATGTAAAGGCAGAAGATATAGAGAAAGTCATAAGAACAGTGGGGCTAGCCGAAAAAATAGAAACTCTTGAACATGGTATTGAAACAATGATTTATAAGGAATTTGATGAAACGGGTATAGAGCCTTCCGGAGGTGAGCAGCAGAAGCTTGCTATTGCAAGAGCACTATACCGTAAAGCTCCGATTATTATATTAGATGAACCTACGGCTGCTCTGGATCCAATTGCAGAAATGGAATTTTATACACAGGTTAATCAGATTGCCGCTGATAATACTACAATATACATATCCCATCGTCTTTCTTCCTGTAAATTCTGTGATAGAATCATTGTTTTTAAAAATGGTAAAGTTACTGAAACAGGAACTCATGACGAATTAGTACAATTTCTTAATGGTGAATATGCTACTATGTATGAAACTCAGGCTCAATATTATAAAGAAACGGCATTGGAATAAAGGAGCGTCTGAATAGAATGATATTAGAAGGAGCTAAGTCAGCATGTATTAGCACGACACCTGATCCCATAAAGTATCACTTGGAAATATGAGTCCTTGGGAGTACCGACAGAGTCTTGGCCTGGCTGAATAACCAGTTCAGGAATTTGTCCGCACCTCCATTCGCATAATGCGAGAATGCCATTATCGACGGACAGCAGCGCTTCTCATCCTTAATACTGTTGCCGATGTACCTGAATAATGGCCTGAAGAAAATCAGTCAGGGTTACAACACGATCGAGACCACATTTGCCGAAGAGTCAAAGTATATACACCGCTCAGGTGAAATTTACTATGCAGCCGCAGCTGCTTCTGGCACCAATATGCAATGAAGACTCTTGGCCGGTGATTATCGAAAAAATTAATCTGACTGCAACATCATATGATGAGAGCATGGGATTTTGCCACAGTTCTTGTTAAATCCGAAAGGTCTGTTGTGCTGATGGGCGGGAGCAAAGAAATCCAATCACAGCAGTGAGGATAGCTCTGCTTCCTCATATATCGTATATTTTTCTGATAATTCAACATCCCGCACCCGCAGGAAATCTTCAACGGCAATCTTGCGCCTGCCGCAGGAGGGACATACGCAGACCCACAGCCGGCAGGCACGCCTGCCGGTGGGAATCTGAGACACATCTTCGATAGGAGTACAATGTCTGTTATAGTAGGCTGCCGACGGTATGTACTCGTCATCGTGATAAAGAGGCAGCAAAAAGAGCAGGGGACGGTCTTGCTTTTCCATCCGGCTGCGGCAGAGCGCACATTTCGGCGGCTTCCCCGCCAACTTATACTGCAGAGCAAGCTTCATTATCGAAGGGCTATTCAAAAAACTGTTTTTCTTCATGCTTTCAAAAACGCTCCGTTTCAGCGGCTGCCTGCGTTTGTCCGGGCATTTTTAAGCAGCTCTCCCAACTTGTCCGCCTTTGATATGGCTTCCAGTACCTTGGGATTGCGCATGTCCAGGTAACCGTTGGATACCCGCAGAGTCCAGATTTTTATCTTCTTTCCCTCCAGCTTAAACTCACAGCACACACCGTAGGAGCCTGCCGGCGTCTTTCCGTCATTTGTGCGGATGTCCGTGATTTTAGAGGGGTCTGCCATGTAAAGACTGTCGGGATTGTATTTCCAGACAATGGCAAGGCGCCCGCCGGCATCTATGTAGAATATTCCGTTGCTGGATGTGAATTTCTGCTGGTAGGAAAATCCCTTTTGCGAAAAGCTTTTTTCCTGCTCCAGAGCCTTCTTTATTAGCTGCTTTTTCAGAATTATGGAGGGTAAAAGCGCCATAGATAAAATCCACAACATAATCCCCATGACAACCAGTAAAGCCACATCCGCAGCAGCACCTATGATAACCAGAACAAGCATTACCGCCGTTGGTGTGCCGAACCATTTGAGAATGTACTTCCCATCTACTTTATTCATTTTTTCAAGTTCCTTTCAAAAAATGCATTTCAAATATACCGGTAAATATTGATATAAATATTATATAGCAGCTTCTGCCAGCTGTCAAGAAAAATATTTATATAAGCGTAATTATCTAAATATTATGCGCGTAATTATTCGCCTTGACACCGGTGGGCCTTTCTATTAAAATGATATCAGGGGTCAAAATACCTTTTGACCCCAACATCTTAAAATGAATCACGAGACAAATGAACAAAAATTGGAGGATGAGATGGGACAAAAGAATCCAAAACTGACGGAGCGGGAGTACGAGATTATGGAGGTGCTTTGGGAAAATAAAAAGGAGATGACCATCAATGAAATCTGTGAGAAAACCCAGGATCCCACGCTGACGGTTCCCTGTGTGGCGCAGATTATGCCCCGGCTTCTAAAAAAGGGGAGTGTTCATGTGGAGCATATGATCTCGGCCAAGACAAAATATGCCCGCACCTTCCTTCCCAATATCTCAAAGGAGCAGTATCTGGAGTGCGAATTAGATGCGCTGTATCAAAAGACAGATATAGCCGGTATGCTTTCCATGCTGGTAAGGCTAGACAGGAAACATGGGGATAACAAGCTGTTAGATGAGCTTGAGAATTATGTGAAGGAACAAAGGCAGCGGGAGAAAGGAGAAAACTGATGTATATTTCCTTTTCCACGATTATAACCATCAATGTCTCCCTTGGGGTGCTGCTGCTGTTTTTGCTGCCAGTATTGAACAGTACCCGGTGCCTGAGTCGGATAAACAGCGGCTGTATAGTGGCCTTCTTTATAGTAGTTTTGATTCGAGCGCTTATTCCTGTGGAGTTTTTCTTCGCAAAGACAATCCCCTCCGAGAATGTCATGGTTTTTATTCGGGATGTGCTGCGCTATGGTTTTAGTGTTGCAGGGCATGTGCTGACAGTTGGTCAAATATTGCTTGCTATTTGGATTATCGGCGTTATTCTCCTTTTGGGACGGAAAATATTCCTTTGCCTTCGCCTGGCGCGTCTGATTAAGAAAATGCCGGATGCGAAAAATAAAGCGCTTCTTAAGGCCTGGGAGCATGTAAACGAAAAGTATCCGAAAACCCATCATATACGTCTTGCGGAGACAACGCTGAAGGTACCCCCCTTTGCGGCCGGTTTTCTTGCCCCTGTTATCGTACTGCCAAAGTGCGGTTTCTCCGAGACAGAGTATGAGTTTATCCTGGAGCATGAACTACAGCACTGTATCCACCGGGATATTCTGGTCAAGCTGCTGACCGATTTACTGTGCACTCTCTGCTGGTGGAATCCCCTGTCCTGGCTTTTAAAAAAAATGATATTTGACTGCATCGAAATTGGAAATGACAAGAGAGTAATTAAGTACATGACGGAGGAAAAGAAAAATGAATACATGGAATGTCTGGTCCACACGGCGAGAGTCACCAATGTCAGACAGCCTGAATTTGTGGTGCACTTTAGCCGCTTCGATTACAAGGTCTTAAAAAAACGTCTCAAGCTCATAAGCGGCTATAGGGCTTTTAAAAAGCGCTGGTCAGGGATCCCCGTGTTTTTGCTGCTCATGGTTCTTCTCTGCCTGTGTACCTCGTACACGTACGAGCCCTACAGTGTGCCGGATGGATATATCTCGCCGGCTGCAGACAACAGCTATATCGTGCATAAGGATGGCCTTTATGAGATTTATTATAACGGGATACTGCTGGAGACAACAAATTCCCTGGAATATGTGAACGAAAATATTGTTATCTATGAGGAGAATGTGTTTGAGGATTGAGCGCAGAAGAATGGATTACAGGTTCATCTGTGTATTCAAGATGTCAAATGCATAGGAGTATTAAACCATGCTTCGAGAAAGAGAGAATGCCATATGTGATTTTGTTTTTTTACGGAGGAGGAATAGGCTAGAGAGGCTGGGCAGAAATAGAAGCCCGGCCTCTTTCCTCGTTTTTACTTCAGCGGTGCTTTGGTCTTAATGAAATCCAGAAACTGGCGGACAGCATTGTTTTGGGGCATCAGGGAGGTAGTGGCAAAGCCGATGATCCGGTGGGGGATGGGAACCTCTAAGGGGATCTGGGTCAGGATTCCTGCGTCCAGCTCCTTCTGCACGCACTCTTTGATGCAGCATCCCACCCCCAGCCCAATCCTGGCGAACTCAATGAGAAGATCCATGGTGGACACCTCCAAGATGTTTGAGAAGGTCAGCTGCTGGTCGTTTAAGTAGGCGTCAATATGGTGCCGGGTCATGTTTTTCTGATCCAGAAGCATCACGGTGCCCTCCGTCAGGATGTCCTCGTTGTGGGCGCTGCGGACACGGAAGTTTTCCATATAGCTGGGGCTGCACACAAAAATATCCTCAATCTCCGCCACTGGCATAAACTCCATATTCTTCAGATAGTGGGGCTGGGCGATGACTCCCAGATCGATCCGGTGCTGCTCCAAAAGGGCGATGGTCTGGGCGGAGTCCTGATTTTCAATGGTAAATTTTAAGTGGGGATGGAGCCGCACGTATTCCTCCAGGTAGGGAAGTAAAATATACTTGCACAAGGTGGTGCTGACCCCGATGCGGATATGCCCCACCCCCAGAGAGTGGATCTTTGACAGCTCCTCCTCGCCTCTTGCCAGGGCGTCAAAAGCGGTCTTTACATAGTCATAGAGGATGCGACCCTCGTCTGTCAGCGTTACGCCCCGGGAGTTTCGCACAAAAAGCGTGGTATTGAGCCCTTCCTCCAGTTTGTTGATGGATTTGCTGATGGCGGGCTGGCTGATGTAAAGCTCCCTGGCAGCACGGGAAATGTTTCCCGTGTTTGCTACAGTGAAGAATACCCGGTACAGCGATAAATTTTGTTCCATTTTTACCTCCTTACTCCTTTCCGCCAAAAAAACAGTGGTTGTTATTACCGGAAATATTTCGGGTATGCATGAAAACACGACCTTTAAACCGGAATATCATTTCTTGCTTTCATAATTAGCGGTTATAGTATGTATAGATAATATGTATTTTTATTATATCACAACCTGTGATAAACTACAACATAAATAAGCGGTTGATGTGAGCATTCGCCCATGGGAAGCATTTTATTGGCGAGCGCGACTTGGTTTGAATCCAATAGCATCATTTTAATTAGGAGGGATAGTATTATGGGAATGACGATGACGCAGAAAATTTTGGCGTCCGCCGCAGGTCTTGACCATGTGGAGGCAGGTCAGCTCATTGAGGCCAATTTGGACCTTGTACTGGGCAATGACATCACCTCCCCGGTGGCCATCCACGAGATGGACAAATTTTCAAAGCAGGGTGTTTTTGACAAGGATAAGATTGCCCTTGTGATGGACCATTTTGTGCCCAACAAGGATATCAAGTCCGCAGAGCACTGCAAGTGCGTTCGTGAGTTTGCAGGAGCCAATGACATCACAAACTTTTTTGATGTGGGTCAGATGGGAATCGAACATGCGCTGCTTCCGGAGCAGGGCCTGGTGGTTGCCGGGGATGTGGTGATCGGCGCAGACTCCCATACCTGTACATACGGGGCCCTTGGAGCCTTCTCCACAGGCGTGGGCA
Source organism: uncultured Lachnospiraceae bacterium (assembly GCA_944381475.1). GTDB lineage: Bacteria > Bacillota > Clostridia > Lachnospirales > Lachnospiraceae > UBA4292. The sequence goes on from CALWLH010000059.1 coordinate 5,910, forward strand.
GTACGGATATGGCTGCGGGAATGGCCACGGGCAAGGCATGGTTTAAGGTGCCCAGCGCTATCAGGTTTGAATTGGTTGGTAAGCCCGGACCCTGGATCTCCGGCAAGGATGTAATTCTGCACATCATCGGCATGATCGGCGTAGACGGCGCTTTGTATCAGTCTCTGGAGTTTGTGGGAGAGGGTATCAAATATCTGTCCATGGACGACCGCTTCACCATCTCCAATATGGCCATCGAGGCAGGGGCAAAGAACGGGATCTTCCCCGTGGATGAGGCGACCATCGCCTATATGAAGGAGCACTCCTCTAAGGCGTATAAGGTATACGAGGCGGATCCGGATGCGGAGTACACCGCCACCTATAGGATTGACCTCAGCACCTTAAAATCCACAGTGTCCTTCCCCCATCTGCCGGAGAACACCCACACCATCGATGAGGTGGGAGATATCAAGATCGACCAGGTGGTCATTGGCTCCTGCACCAATGGGCATATCGAGGATCTGCGCTGTGCAGCCAGGATTTTAAAGGGCAGAAAGGTTGCAAAGGGCCTTCGTGCCATCATCATCCCCGCAACCCAGACCATCTATCTTCAGGCCATGGAGGAGGGGCTGCTAAAGACCTTCATCGAGGCCGGCGCCGTTGTCAGCACCCCCACCTGCGGCCCCTGCCTGGGAGGATATATGGGTATCCTGGCGGCGGGTGAGCGCTGCGTATCCACCACAAACAGAAACTTTGTGGGCCGTATGGGACATGTGGATTCCGAGGTTTATCTGGCCAGCCCCGCTGTGGCAGCGGCCAGCGCCGTGACAGGAAAGATTTCAGGCCCCGCAGAGCTGGGATTATAGGAGGTAGCTATGAAAGCACAGGGAACAGTTTTTAAATTTCATGACAATGTGGACACGGATGTGATCATCCCTGCCAGATACTTAAATTCCTCCGACCCGGCGGAGCTGGCAAAGCATTGTATGGAGGATATCGACAAGACATTTATTGACCGGGTAAAGAAGGGTGACATGATCGTGGCGGGAAAGAACTTCGGCTGCGGCTCCTCCAGGGAGCATGCCCCCATCGCCATCAAGGCCGCAGGGGTCAGCTGTGTCATCGCCAAGACCTTCGCCCGGATCTTCTACCGCAACGCCATCAACATCGGTCTGCCCATCATCGAGTGCGAGGCGGCCTATGACGGCATTGACGCAGGGGATGAGGTGGAGATCGACTTTGACGCGGGCGTCATCTACAACCGTACGAAGGGCACCTCCTTTAAGGGCCAGGCGTTCCCGCCCTTTATGCAGAAGATCATCGCCGCAGAGGGGCTGATCAACTATATTAATTCGGAGAAGTAAAATCTGTGCGATAGTAGGAGTGGTAAGGAGGTCAAAACTTGTTTTGATCTCCTTACTAAATTTTGTATAACGATATCGTTCATCAGGCTGCGGCAAATTCCAGATCATATCAACAACAGGCAAAAAGAATGTCGACATATAGTGTGAGTATAATGAAAACAGCGGAAATTATAAAATTTCTTCCAGCTGTTTTCTTTTTTTGGCTGCTATGTTATAATCAAATTGATGCATTTGCATAGAAAATAAAGCAAGGATAAGCTGTTTATATGGAAATTAACGATAAGTCTGATAAAGTGCTTAAAAAAGAAGGCAGCGCACCGGGGAGGATACCCATGAAAGCCAGGACATTTAAAGGGGGGATTCACCCCTATGATGGAAAAGAACTCACCAGGGATATGCCCATAAGGGAGGTTGAGCCCTCCGGGGAGATGGTGTATCCCTTATTGCAGCATATAGGCGCACCTGCCCTATCCCTGGTAAAGCCCGGGGACAGGGTTTTAGTGGGCCAGCTCATAGGGGAGGCAGTGGGGGCCATATCGGCCAATGTCATATCCTCAGTTTCAGGTACGGTTTTAAAAATTGAGCCAAGGCTCACCGCCAGGGGAGACGAGATAAACAGCATCGTGGTGGAAAATGACGGGCTGTTTGAAAAGGTTTCCGGCTTTGGAGAAAAAAGAGACTATCGGCAGTTGGGCAGGGATGAGATCATCCGGGCGGTAAAGGACGCCGGGATAGTGGGCATGGGCGGAGCTGGTTTTCCCACCCATGTAAAGCTGTCTCCCAAAAATCCTGAGGAAATAGAGTATGTGATCGTCAACGGCGCCGAGTGCGAGCCCTACCTTACCAGTGACTACCGGGAAATGATGGAAAGTCCGGAGCTGGTGCTTCAGGGTCTCAGCATTATTCTGACTTTGTTTAAAAATGCTGTGGGTGTGGTCGGCGTGGAGGATAACAAGCCGGAGGCCATCAGCCAGTTTGAAAGGATTATCAGCCAAAAGCGGCTGGAACGGATCAGCGTTTGTCCTTTAAAGACAAAATACCCCCAGGGTGGGGAGCGTACTTTGATTAAGGCAGTGACGGGACGGGAGATTAATTCCGCCCTGCTTCCGGCGGATGCAGGCTGTATTGTAAGCAATATTGACACGGTGATCTCCGTCTGCCGGGCAGTATCCCTGTCCACGCCTCTGATCACCCGGGTCATCACTGTCACTGGGGATGCCGTTCAAAATCCGGGAAATTTCCGGGTTCCCACCGGAACCAGCTACCGGGAGCTTCTGGAGGCTGCGGGAGGCTTTAAGGGTCAGCCGGAAAAAATAATCTCCGGGGGTCCCATGATGGGCAATGCCCTCTTTAGCCTGGATGTGCCTGTGACAAAGAACTCCTCGGCTCTGACCTGCCTCCTTCATGACGAGGCCGCCCAGGAGGAGCAGCCCTGCATCCGCTGCGGCAGGTGCGTTTCGGTCTGTCCGGAAAATCTGGTTCCTCAGCTGATGATGAAATATGTTCGTCAGGGGGATTATGAAGCATTTGAGAAGGCAAAGGGCATGGAGTGCGTGGAGTGCGGGTGCTGCAGCTATGCATGTCCCGCAAAGCGAAACCTGACCCAGACCTTTAAGCAGGCTAGACAGCAGATCCTGGCCCAGAGAAGAAGGGAGGCGAAATAGATGACGGAGAATAAACTGATGCAGGTTTCCGCCTCACCCCATGGGCGAAGCAGCGCCTCCACCTCCCGAATCATGGGGGATGTGGTGATTGCCCTGCTTCCTGCAGCCATTTTCGGTGTGGTATATTTTGGCTTTCATGCATTTTTGGTGCTTCTTGCCAGCTGTGTCTCCGCGCTTCTGGCAGAGTATGCCTTTGAACGGGGAATGAAAAAGAAGCTGACTCTGTCAGACGGCAGCGCCCTGGTGACAGGACTTCTTTTGGGACTGAACATGCCCCCGGAGATCCCTTTATGGATCCCCATTCTGGGAAGCTTTTTTGCCATCATCGTGGTAAAGCAGCTTTACGGCGGATTGGGGCAGAATTTTATGAATCCTGCCCTGGCAGCCAGATGCTTTCTCTTGATCTCCTTTGCGGGGCAGATGAACAGCTTTTCTGTGGATGGCGTGGCTACCGCCACCCCCCTGGCTCTTATCAGGGAAGGAGAACGTGTGGATTTGTTAAAGCTGTTTCTTGGAACATGCGGTGGCGTGATCGGTGAAACCTCGGCGCTGGCTTTGCTTTTGGGCGCAGCCTATCTGCTTTTTCGCGGAGTGATTTCCCCGCGCATACCCTTGAGCTACATATGCTCCTTTCTGTTGTTTGAGATGCTGTTTGCAGGCCGCGGTGCGGATTGGCAATATCTTCTGGGACAGCTCCTTGGGGGCGGTCTTATGCTTGGAGCCTGGTTCATGGCCACGGACTATGTCACCAGCCCCATCACAAAAAATGGTCAGATGCTTTACGGTATTCTGCTGGGGATCCTGACGGGAATTTTTCGGATATTCGGAAGCTCTCCGGAGGGGGTATCCTACGCCATCATCATCGGCAACCTTCTGGTGCCCTTTATCGAGCGCATTACCATGCCTGCGGCCTTTGGAACGGGCAGAAGGCAGTATGTGAAAAAAGCATCTAAAGGCTGAGAAAGGGGGCATATATGAAAAGGAAATCAACGCTTTTGAAGGATGCCCTGATTCTTTTTGGCATCACCTGCATTGCAGGCTTTCTGTTGGGGGCGGTTTATACCATCACAAAGGAGCCCATTGCCAGGCAGGAGGAGAAGGCAAAAACCGCAGCCTACCAGAAGGTGTGCCCCCTGGGAGTAACCTTTGATGAAAGCATCTTTGAGGTGGATGATGGAAAAGAAGGAACAATACAGATCGCTGTGGGGAACGGCGCCGCCGTCGTCATCCAGGGAGCTGCAAGAGCCCTGAACGCCGCAGAAGAAGCGGTGGGCTATGTGATCCAGGCTACATCTGCCAGCTACGGAGGAGATCTGACCCTGGCAGTGGGGTTTGACACAGAGGGCGTGATCACGGGAATAGAGATTTTGGAAATTTCTGACACCCCCGGCTTGGGGATGAAGGCTAAAGAGGATCCGTCCTTCGCATCCCAGTTTGTAGGGAAAGCAGCGGGATATGATCTGGAGCTGGTAAAAAGCGGCGCCTCCGGAGAGAACCAGGTGGATGCTATCGCAGGAGCCACTGTCACCTCCCAGGCCTTTATGGACGGAGTGAAGGCAGCGGGGGTGTTTTTACAGCAACTGAGAAGGGATATGGAATAATAACAAGGCAAGCGGCACCCGAGCTTGCTCGAGGTGACATTTGCCGAGCATCACATCGAGCCGATAGGCGAGATGGAAGAATAGAGAATGATAGATGGAGGAAGCGGACATGGGAGCGTGCAGAGAAAGATTATATAATGGCGTGGTAAAGGAAAACCCCACCTTTGTGCTGATGCTTGGAATGTGTCCCACATTGGCAGTCACCTCTTCCGCATTTAACGGCTTTGGCATGGGCATGACCACCATGGTGGTTCTGGCTCTGTCCAATCTGGTGATTTCTGCCGTCAGGGGAATCATTCCGGACCGGGTGCGCATTCCGGCCTTTATTGTCATCGTTGCAAGTCTGGTTACGATTGTCCAGCTGCTGCTTCAGGCATATATTCCGGTGTTAAACGATCTGCTGGGCATCTACATCCCCTTAATTGTGGTAAACTGCATCATCCTGGGACGGGCGGAGGCCTATGCTTCCAAAAATCCGCCCCTGCCCTCTATGTTTGACGGCGTCGGCATGGGGCTGGGCTTTACCCTGGGGCTGACTCTGATCGGTATGTTCAGGGAGCTGCTGGGAAGCGGCGGCATTTTTGGCCTTCAGATCATACCTGAGCGTTTTCACATCAGTATTTTTGTCATGGCGCCGGGCGCTTTCTTTGTGCTGGCCGGGCTGACGGCTATGCTGAACAGGCTGAAAAACCGGAGTAACGGCGGGGCAGGAAGCGGAGGGCAGGGAACAGTCTGCGGACACTGCGGCGGCTGCGGGAACCTGCTGTGCAGTGTAAGCAGGGAGGAGCCTGATCATCTGTCCGGCGCTTCTGATGCAGGGAAAGGAGGCAGTGTATGAAGGAGCTGATCATGATTCTCATCAGCGCGGCGCTGATCAACAACGTGGTGCTGAGCCAGTTTTTGGGAATCTGCCCCTTCCTGGGGGTATCCAGGAAGATTAAAACAGCCGCCAGCATGGGCGCTGCGGTAATCTTTGTTATTACCATTTCCTCCTTTGTCACCAGTATCATCTACCAGCTCCTGCTGGAGCCGCAGGGGTTGTCCTATCTGCAGACCATCGTGTTCATCCTGGTGATCGCTGCCCTGGTGCAGTTTGTGGAGATGTTTTTAAAAAAATTCAGCCAGGGACTTTACAATGCACTGGGGGTATATCTTCCTCTGATCACCACAAACTGTGCGGTTCTGGGTGTTGCCCTGACGAATGTTCAAAATGGCTACGGCGTGCTTACGAGCACCTTTAACGGCTTTGCCACGGCGGTGGGTTTTACCATCGGCATTGTCCTTATGGCAGGCATCCGGGAAAGGATCGAGGGCAATGATATTCCCAAAAGCTTTCAGGGCTTCCCCATTGTGCTGGTGACGGCGGGACTGATGGCCATCGCCTTTATCGGCTTTTCCGGTATACAGTAGGGAGGTGTTTGAGCATGTTGGAGATTATTTTAGCTGCAGCTGTTGTGGGGGTAACGGGCATCGTCATAGGACTTCTCTTAGGCTTTGCCGGAGAAAAATTTGCCGTGGAGGTGAACGAGAAGGAGATTGCGGTAAGAGATCTTCTTCCGGGAAATAACTGCGGCGGCTGCGGCTTTGCAGGGTGTGACGGACTAGCAAAGGCCATAGCCGGGGGGGAAGCCCCGGTCAGCGGCTGTCCCGTGGGGGGCGATGCAGTGGCAAGCCGAATCGCCCAGGTGATGGGAGTGGAGGCAGAAGCCACTGTGAAAAAAACGGCTTTTGTAAAGTGTGCCGGTACATGCGACAAGACCGTCCGCAAGTATACTTACCATGGCATTTCCGACTGTAAAATGGCCATGGTGGTTCCCGGCGCTGGGGACAAAGCTTGTACATACGGCTGTCTGGGATTTGGAACCTGTGTGAAAGCCTGTCCTTTTGACGCAATATCCGTGGTTAACGGTGTGGCGGCGGTGGATACTGAAAAGTGCAGGGCCTGCGGAAAATGTGTGGCGGCCTGCCCCAAAGGGCTCATCGAGCTGGTTCCCGGAGATGCGGTGAGTCTGGTACAGTGCAGTTCCCATGACTCTGCAAAGCGGGTTATGGAAGTGTGCAGGGCCGGCTGCCGGGGCTGTACCCTCTGCGCCAAGGTCTGCCCGGAGGGCGCTATCACCATGGAGCAGGGTCTGGCGGTGATTCATCAGGAGAAATGCACCGGCTGCGGACTGTGCAGGGAGAAATGTCCTGCAAAGGTAATCCGGGGAATAAAGGGCGCATGAAGCTGCCATGGTCTCTCTGCCAGGGAGATTTTCTATGCAAACCGGAGAAAAAATTTATAATTTTGTCTATTTAGTGTTTGACTTTTTTAGTATTCCTGTTATGATGATACATGGGCTTTTCCGGAAAAAAACCTGTAAAGTCCGTTGGCTTCACAACAGCTTGAACGGCATGTTCCCGCGGCGGATGTGCCCCATGTACTGCCAAAATACATCTGGCAGATACAATGCAACTTTTATGAGGAGGCTTTCTATGAGCGACAAAAAAGCAGTAAAGCTGCATATGGGACCTGCACAGTGTGCAGTGGACCTGGGAGACGGCAGCGAAAGAGGACTTTATGTGAATCAGGACTATATTCTGTCAAAGCTTGGCAGACCCCACAGAGCCGT
>CALWLH010000060.1 GCA_944381475.1 uncultured Lachnospiraceae bacterium
TGACAAGCATTTCAATCTGCGGGGTCTGCGTATATCGTTCGAAATAATCAATCGGATTAACCTCTTCTTCCCGGGCATATTCCTGTAAAGCACTGTACTGAAAAATCGTCCCTTTCATTTCCTCATATGTTTCACTCATAATCGGACCGCTTTTGATCGTTATATTATTCATCCCATACAGATTGCAGTCATCCCAGAAGTCCTCTCCACTATAATGACTATGTTTCTGATAATCGATCTGCACCTTTTTTCCAGGCTCAAAATACGCTCTCGCAACTTCCACTCCGGAAAGTTCCTCACTTGCGTTATACATTTCATCTCCCTTTTCCGTACATATCAGTCCAAGATTCCACGATTTCGTAACTTCTATATACCTCAGCACCATTCCGGTTTCCTTATACTTCTGCCCTAAAAATACATGAATATTTTTTGAATGCTCCCTTTTCGCCTTTCCCTTGCACTTATACGTGCCTGTTGCTCCGCATAAAGGACAGATCCCTGCCCGATTTTCCCTCGGCTCATCCGTCCAGCGTTCAAACTGACTCTCATAGGACTCTCCTGTCTTCCATCTTGCATCCGTTACGCCGCCACATGCGCTGCACGCAATCTGAACCCAATTTCCATGCTTTTTGTAATACAAATAATGCTCCTCATGGAAATACATTCGGTCTGCCATTTCCAGTATTTTCCCTTCCGGAAGTATTTTGGTATTTTCAGCCCTGTCCTTAAGTGCTTGCTGCCGTCTCTCATATTTTCTCTCCTGCGCTTTCCGGTGCGCTTTGCATGCGATATCGTCCTGTTTCCTTCCGATATATTCCCACCAACGCTCTTTTTTCCAGATTTCCGTACCGCAGTATTTCCTGATTCGTTCCAGGTCCTCGCTGCTTTGAAGAATGTTCTCCTGCTCAAGCTGTTTCCAATCATCCACCCTGTTTTCATCAATTCTCCATATAAGCCTCTGACTGTAGCCGCATCCGTCATCACATTTCTTTCTGGTCCATTCTTCGGTTTTCGGGAAATATGTTCCAAAATCTTTCTTGGTGAGCACAATTCTTACCACCGGAATCTCTTTCGATTCCTTATGGTTCCTATATATCTCCACAAACAAATGTTTTTCATGTCCTACGATCTTTACCGCAGCTACGCCAATATACTTCACCCCGCTCTTTCTGCTTATTCTTTTCAGGCCCAGATATGGGATTTTTTCAATCGCTTTCTGCTTCATCTGTCCCACCTACTTTCCCATGTAGTAATCCGTAATAATCTGTTTTGCCCTGGCCATGCCCGGCATCCCCAGCGTCACTCGGCCGGCTTTTACGCCTGCTGCCTTCATAATGTCTTTGTCCACCGGTTCCTGATGATTAAATCCCCATGTAAGCAGCGCCGCAATACATCCTTTCAGGCTTTTTCCCTGTTTCCGCACCTGATGGGCGATCATCTCATTTTCCATACATTGGCCTCTCAGATATTCCACCCAGTCCTCCATGATTTCTTTTGGTTTCAGTTCTTCCGCTTCCACGTCAATCTTTCCCATGGCCGCAGTCAGAGCATCGCAGAGCACCGGGATGTCTCCCTGCAGGTACATCTGGACAAATTCGTTCTGTATCCCGTTTTCCCTGGCCATGGTTTTCAGGCTTTCCACGTCGCCTTCGTTGAACAGATTTTCGGCCAGCTCATTAATTTCCTTGTAACTGTTCATCTCTCCAAATTTCTCAAACACTTTCAATCTCCTCTCCGTGTATCACCGCCTGCAAGGTTTCTTTGTATTCGCTTGTCTGGCAGAATTGTACTTCCAACTCCTGCTTGTCCTTTTCTTCCAGAAAGAGTTTCCAAAGCTCTTTATTCTGTACTTCCGTGCCTGCTGCCTTCTTCCATTCAGATCGGCGCCACTTTTCCGGGTTTCCCTGTTCAATCATGTTTTTCACATAACTATTATCCGTATATATGATGATGTGGCATTTTCTTGTCATTCTCTGCAGCGCCTTGATAATTGCCAGCAGTGTACAGCGGTTAAATGTCGTCTCGCTTTCTTCTCCGGATACAATCCTGGATGAGTCCCGGCCGCGCTTAGTAATTACTAAAGCTGCCGCGTATTTTCCATCCTTTACAGCAGGGCCCCTGAAAGATGTTTCTATGTAGATTCTCACTGTTTCCATAATCAAATCCTCCTGTTCAAGCGGATCAGCGTATAACGTCTGTATTTGTATCCCGTTTTCGGGTTGATGCCCTCGTAGATCCGGGCGATATAGTATCCTTTTTTCGGTTTCACTTCCCGCGGCCAGCGCCGCAGCTTTTGTTTATGTGGCTCCGGAAGCGGCATGTTTCGTGATGTACTGTAGCTGGCCTCCCGGAGTCTGGGCTTTGCCGGTGCGCCATCCCCTCTCTTTCCCCTGGTATTCTGGTTTTTGGTCATGTAGCTTGCCAGCCTTGTAAAGTCTTCGTCGTAGTGAGGACTATTCTTTATCTTTGTGATATAAACGCCGCCCTTCCCCCATACTTCCGTGATGATGTCCGCAGCACCCGGTATCCGGTTAATTACCAGGTGGATATGCCAGGCTCCCCGGGTTCCTCTTTCAATATTTCGGATCCAGAAACATTCATACCCACGCTTTCTATATGCATCCCGGATCTTCCGTATCGCCTTCTGAAAGTCCTTTAACGCCAGAGCCATATCCGGCGGCCGCTCCTCTACCCGGTAGGTCCAGGTAATAAAATAATCCCCGGACGTAAAATACTGGATAAGCCGGAGTCTGCAGTATCTCGCCTTATTCATAGCGTTTACCTTCTGCATATCTTCCTTTGTGGGCTGCTTTTTCTTCTGCCTGGGGATCCCCGGAGCTCCATATCGTCCATCGTGATACTCTTCCACGTCCAGAATATCGCCGCCTCTTAACCTTGTTGTTTTTCTCTTTGTTGCCATATCCTTGTCCTAAATTTAATATCTTTATCGAGTATGTAAAACGGGCGAAAATCCCGTATTTCCTTGACTTTTCCGCCCGTATGAAGTACAATATATATGTCCTAAATTTAGACGGAAACGTCGAGTAAAAAGGAGCATCTTTTCGAGCGGATGCTCCTTTTTTATTTAGTTAATCACATATGTATGACCCGTCTCTTCTGCCTGTTTTCTTGCATACTCTTCTACTTCTTTTCTCGTTCCTGATTTACATTCCAGCCTGTACGGATCCCAGCGTATGATCCATATTTGCCATACATCGTCTTTTTCTGCTTCCATTTTGCTCTCCAATCTGTTAAAATTGGCATGTATCACTATGTGCGCCCAGAGGTTGCCGCCTCATTTATGGGCGCATTTTTTACCACCAATGCAGTTCCGCTCCGTCTTCCCGGTAATGGAACCATGTCCCATCCTCATACGAGATACTGATTACGCCGTTTACGTCTGCTCTGAACTGCTTCATTTTTCCATGTGTCCATTCTTCGCAGGCTGATCTATGTATGATCATGTATCTTTCAGCCTTTGTTTTTATTTCCTTATAACTCATTTCCGCCACTTTTCTCTCCTCCTCTCAGAAGATGGGTCCGGCCTGCGAAATGTAGAACAGTACGGCCAATGCCATAATTGCAATCGCCTCTCCGGCAATGATCCGATCCTTATAATCAAACCTGGAACCAGCTTTTTTCGGTCCTTCTTTCTGCAATTTTTGCGCCGGCGCAATTGGTGTCCGATCCACACGGATTACTTTTAATCCTTCCTGTTTCGTTATTGGCTCTCTTGATTCTCCCATTTTTCTTCTCCTTCCTCTTATGATCTCTTCAGTGATATTTTCTGGCCATTTTTCATGCTGGTCCGATATTCCCGGCATGTTCGGCGGTTTCAGGCTTGTCCTTCCGGTAACCGCTCACGCGGTCTTGTCATCTGTGCCTTCCGTAACCTCTGTAATTGTGCACGGTCCATACTGATGCTGATACGTTTCGAACAGCGCGGCCATGAAATGAGCTGCAAATCCTTCCGTGTTATCGGGTCTGTTTTTTTCTTCATCCATGGCAATTCCTCCTTTCTGTAAAATTTATGCTTCCCTGATTGTCCGATTTTCCTGTTTTTCCGCAGCTTCCTGGCTCGCCAGCAGCATACTTGATGCCGATACAAGAAAGTACCTGTTTGTCTGGTTGAGTTTCTGATAATTTTTTGTAACTTTTTTTAACTCCTCATCTTTGATCTCCGGAGTTTTGCGATCTTTGATCTGATCCATGTTTTTCCACCTCCCTTGTTGTCTTGTATTCCTGTTCTCCCTGTTCCTCTTGTTTTCCCTGCCCTTGTCTTGTATAATTGCTCTATCAAAGCAACAGGTGGGATGGTACTATGCTTCACACAAAATTACTTAAAAAAATTGTCAAATATTGTAATCACAAAAATTATGTTTTTTCTGCTGAAAATTGCCTTATATCTGTACCTGAATTTGATAAAACTTTAGATTGTTCATTTTGTTATGGTCAATTCGAAAGCACCATGCGTTATCTTATAGAAGAAAACTATATTGAACGAGTCGGGGAAAATTTCAGGCTCTCTTATAAAGCTCTGTACCGCAAAGAAATTCTTACTAAAAAAATTGTGTCAATTTGCGTGAACAGCATTCTTCTCCCTATTTTTGTATCTATCGTTACGACATTACTTACGCTGTTAGTCCAAGCGTTACTATGATCGCAGTGATCATACTTACAAAAATAGTCACTACTACGTGTATTATTTTTTTATCGAGTTCTTTGATCCAGTCATCATCGTGTTTCACCTATACCACCTCCTTCTCGTCCGTCTGAAGCATTTACCAGTTGATTTCTGTTCCCCTCTCCGTATACTGTATATACAGGCTCCCGCCAGAGCCGAGTACTTGAAAGGAGGTCAGTCATGGATGATTTGACAAACGAACAAAAGTATCTGCTTGCTTCCATGTACAAAGAAGTGCTGAGCCGTCAACCCGCCCTATCTATGGAGGAATCAAATTATTTCCATGATTCCAACGAAGTCAGAGATATGTTTCTCCCGGATCTATCTTCTGACTATGTTTCCACCTTGTGTTGGAAGTTGAAATCAAAAGGATATATTTCCTGCGACCGTGGTGACGACCTTGCGAATAACATTCGCCTAGAAGATTCAACTATTATTTACATGGAACACCGTTTTTCCAATGGCCTGAAAAGCATTATGAAATTTTTGACAGATATTAAAGGTATCATTTTTTAAGGCGATATCTCTGATCGTCTTTCTTCTTCAAAGTAGCTTATGCCCTTATCAGTCTTTTTAAAATTAAGTGCGTAAGCTACATCTGTCGTATGTCTGCAGGGCTCTTCTATAGCATTTTTATTTTTGTAGCATGTGTGCTTTTTACAATACGGTACCTCTCCATTACAGAGATAAAATACTCTTCTTTTTTCTCCAGTCAGTAGGATGTCTCCGCCTTCAACCGGCTTTAATCCTTTTCTTCCCCTCAATCCATTAAAAGTTATCCTTCCGTTTAGAAACTCTTTTTCTGCTTTTTTGATATCCATCCTCTCACCTCGCTTCCTTTATAACCTCTGGCAATGTTATATTAACTCTTAGCAATATTTTTGTCAAGAGTTTTACATAAATAATATTGCTAAGCGTTATTTTGTGTGTTATACTCAAATTCAGAAAGAGGGTGATAAATTGAAAGATAGAATACGGCAGCTTCGTAAAGAATTAGGCCTTAACCAAACGGAATTTGGTGAACGTATCGGTGTAAAGCAAACTACTATAGCAGGATATGAAACAGGGGCTAAGAATCCAATGGAGTCGGTTGTCGTTTCAATATGCAGAGAATTCAACGTAAACGAAAAATGGCTCCGTAACGGAACTGGGGAAATGTTTGTTGAAGCAAAAGAAAACAGCATCGTCGCAAAGGCAACAATGCTGCTCGGTGAGAAGGATCCTCTTTTTGAGGCCTTTATTGATACATATAGTAAACTTACCCCTAAAAACAGGGAGATATTACAGCAGTTTATGTCCGATTTATCGCGGACACTAAATGAGAAGAAAGAATAGTTAAGACTATTCCTTTTTCCTGCTTTTATCAGGGTAATGTTTCGCAAAAGTATAGACAGCAATCAGGTAATCAATATCCTGGCTTTCTGTCACAATTTCAATGATGATTCTTCTGTAGTCCTCTTCACTCATATGTAAAACCTCCGACTTTGAGCTTTTGTTCGCTCCCCT
>CALWLH010000061.1 GCA_944381475.1 uncultured Lachnospiraceae bacterium
AGCGGGAGCCATGGTGAGCTACTTTTAACAGACTGCAGGCCAGCTTCTCCGAACCGTATCGCCCGCACAAAAGCTGTTCCGCCTCCGCCCCCACATCCCCCATCAGCAGCATGGAGAAGGCTCCGTATTCCAGCCGGAGAACCAGGGATAGGTCATTGGACTCGGTAAACGCCTCCCTTTTTTGGGGATAGAGGCATTCCAAACTGATATTCCCCGCCTGCAGGCTGACTCCCGCCTCAATATAAAACAGTGATACCCGGTTTTGGGACACCGCATCCCGCACCTTCTGCCATTTGGAGTTTTCCCTGTCCGCCGCCCCGATGAGCACCCGATCCACCCAGGGAGAGGCTCCTCCTGCCTCCTCCATCAGCTCCAGAAAACCGCTGAAATGATCCTGATCCGGATGGGTCAGAAACCAGGCATCCACATGGCTGACCCCGTAGTACAACAGCAGCGGCCTGATCCGGTAAGTGCCTATGCCGGATAAATTTGCGCTGCCTCCGTCAATAAACAGGGCCGTCCCGCCGGACATTAAAAAGATCCCGTCTCCCTGTCCCACATCCATAAACACCACTATCAGCCCATCACTCTGTACCCGAAGCAAAAGCCGCGCTCCTCCTGCCAGAAGCAGGAATACAATCCCAAAAAAGAGCATACGCTCCGCTGCCTCCGTTCTTCTCCTTCCAGTTCTGAGATTGACACGGGACTGCTCCTGCTCCATCACCAGACTTCTCCTGCGCCCTCGGTACAGACACAAAAGGGCAAAGCCTACCAGCACCCCGGCATATGCCAGAAGCTGCCACCATTGAGGGCGTCCTGTTGTCAGAGTATGGCCCGGGAGGCCGGCAGAAAAACTACAGAGCCGCCTGTAAAAGGTCATGATGAAATGAGTCGGTAGGATCAGCACTCTGGGTATGAAAAGACTCCAGCCAAGATACCTGAACAGGGAAGCCGCCGCCACCGCCAAAAGCAGCGTTCCGAACAAAGGGCCGGTGAGAGGGAGCACCAGCAGATTAATGAAAAGAGCATACAGGGATATCTGGAAAAAATGCCAGGCCAGTATGGGAAAGGTGAGAAGCTGGACAGCCATGGAACAGAGGGTGGCGGAGCAGATGCGCCGCATCATTTTTTTGCTTTTTCCCTCCCCTTTCTTCTTTGGAATTTGAACATTCTTCTCCCATAAGGGCAGAAGCATTCCCACCGCCACAATAGCGCCAAAGGAGAGCTGACAGCCTGCCTGGGTAATCTGCCATGGATAACGCAGCGATATAAAGATCCATGCCAGAGCCATGGAGGAGAGCATATCCGCGCTTCTTCCCATACACAGCGCGCCAAATCTTAACAGCATCATCACACAGGCACGCTGCGCGGAGACACTGTTTCCTGTGATTTTGGTGTAGCACACAAGGATGAAGCCGGAAAAAGCAGCTGAAAGCAGCATGGGCAGCCGGAGCTTCCGAAAAAGCCGAAATAAGACCATCCCGATGAAGGAAATATGAAGGCCGGAGATGGCCAGTATATGGGAAATACCGCCGATCTGAAACAGCTCCTTTATATCCTGTCCCAGCTCCTCCTTATCCCCCAAAAGCATGGCGTCAAACACCCCCAGATCCTGCTGACAGGCAATCCCGTACAGACTCCTCTTGGCGTAGGATTTGAATTGATACAGAAGCTGATCAAGCCGGCCCGCTTTTTCCAGAATCCGGATTTCCGGGGAAAAGCACCTGATAAAATATCCCTGGGCCTTATAATAGCTTTTGCTGTCAAACTGCCCCGGGTTTGCGGCGGATGGAATAACCTCTGCGCTGCCTTTCACAAATACCTTGCAGCCAGATATCAGCTCCTGGGGCAGCGAATCTGTAATCACCAGCAGACCTCCCCCACTGTTTCCGTCTCCGCAGACCGCATCCTCCATGTACAAAAACCAGGAATCCTTTTTCTCCTCTATGCGGGTGATATACCCTGTCAATCCCTCCGAGCCGCAGTCCTGACAGACTGCAGGCGCAGCCTCCTCCATACGGGAGCTCTCTCTGACCTGGAGAGAAAAAATTGACAGAAATGTCAAAAAAATAACCGGCAGGAGCATGTATTTCCATGCTCCGCCGGTTAAACCGTATATATATAATCCTATTTCCAAAGCTGCCGCCGCCATCGCCGCCGCAAATACCCATTCCGGCACACACAGCGTCAGCAGCTGCGCGCATAGGGCGCAAATTGCCGCCAAAAGGCACGGTCTTCTCTTCAATGCTTTACTCCTGTATGATAAAATTTAGATTCCTTGACAGGGCTCCTGACAGAGAAATGGTTTCCCTAAAGGTAGCATCCTGACTGCCGCTGATAACAAACTGCACCCGACTGATGTTGGAAAGCTCCGAAAGGGAATTCACAATGGCATAGATTGGAATATAATCCTCCACCTCCAGGGTGTTTTGCAAAAATGAAGCGTCAAAATAAACATAACAGATGCTGTCGGATACAGATATCCCTGTCAGTCGCAGGCTGCTCTCAAGCACGGGGTAATGCCCCTCCTCATGGGGGCCTTCAATCAGCTCCTCCACCACCAGACGCTCCAGAGTCTGCCCAGACCGGTAAACAATGTTTCGATGTTCGGCTTTCAGCCATTGTCCTGTCTCGTCTGCAAAATACAGCACCAGCTCCGTCTCCTTCAGAGTCTGATTCACGGAAAGCTCAAAGCTGTCCGCCGTCATCACCCCAATGGTACGGCCTGAATTGCTTACCAAGGGCTGATCCGCCACATTAAAGGAAACCCCCTCCACATCCTCCAGCTGCAGCATGGTCTGCACAATGGCTGCCCGGCACAAAACCTCCTCTGTGGCCGGCATGGACGTATAATTGGCGCTGAAATTCAGCGTCAGATTTGTGCCGTCCATATAGATGCTGGTTAATAAAAGGTTGTCCGGCACCGCCGCTGCCAGCTGGGTATCCTCCGGATTCTGAAGCCTTTCATACAATCCCCTGATCAGATCCTGGCGGCTTTCGCCCTCTACCCAGCATCCCACCGGGGTCAGCTGATAGGCTTCCTGGGTCCGGTAATACACATCATAATTGTACTC
>CALWLH010000062.1 GCA_944381475.1 uncultured Lachnospiraceae bacterium
CCTTACTGTAATCCCACCATATTTTACATAAAAAATGGTGGGATTACAGTAAGGGGCGTTTTCAGTTTCAGGGGTATATGAATATCTGGCACCTTCTGTTTTTCGGAGCGGCAGCCATACTAATCCTAAAGGTGGGAAATCCCCTCATTCTGCTTGTGACAGGGTGGCTTCCAAAGGTGGTTTTAAATGCAGCTTTGATTTTTCTGTGTACCATCATGATTGTGGATTTTATCTTAAATGCCATCAGCCTTTTAAGGCTCCGCATTCACCTATCTCATATGGAAGCGCTGGGACAGCATATGGAGACAACCACTTTCCGTTTGGGATGCTATATCACTGCCAGAGTGCAGAAAAGAATTTTGCATGCATATCCACAGCTGGATCTGAAGACCTTTTTGAAAAAGGAGAAAAAGGAGCGCTTTGCCCAGGGATGCTGTTTTTATAAGCTGTTCTGGCTGTTTTTTATCGCAGCCTTTCTGGGTGATATGATAGAAACGATTTTCTGCAGATTCACCATGGGTGTTTGGATGAGCCGATCAAGTCTGGTATATGGGAATTTCAGCGTTGTATGGGGTCTGGGATGCGCAATGTTCACTGCATTTCTGTATAAATATAAGAATAAGCCGGTTTGGTTTATATTTATTGCAGGGACGGTGCTAGGAGGTGTGTATGAATATGTGTGCTCCGTGTTTACAGAGATGGCGTTTGGAACTGTTTTCTGGGATTACAGTAAAATACCCTTTAATTTGGCGGGACGGATTAATCTTTTGTACTGCCTGTTCTGGGGTGTGGCTGCCATAGTATGGTTTAAATTGGTTTATCCCCTTCTATCCAGGCTGATCGAAAGCGTGCCTGTGCGGATGGGAACCATTGTCACCTGGATCTGTATCCTGTTTATGCTTGTAAATGGTCTTGTGTCTGCTCTTGCCCTGTCGCGTTACACTGCAAGACAGCAGGGCGTTGAGGCGTCAACCAGTGTGGAGTTTTTTCTTGACAGCCATTTTGACAATGAACGGATGAGCGAAATCTATCCGAAAGCAAAGCTTGTGAAGGAGTGAGCTGATAATATGATATCAGGGGTCGAAATACCTTTTGACCCCAACATCATAATATAAGGGTCAAAACCCTTGCATCACATTATGAATATGGTTAAGCTATAGAGGATATTTATTCTTTCAGTCATGTGATCCTGTGTAGAGAAGTTTGGAAGTAAACTTCCAAGTCTACCATGAAGACGCAGCGAGCGCGTCATAAAGAGGTGAAAATGACAGATGTCTTAGCCAAATATACCTGGATGAAAAGAGGTCAAAGGATATGGGGAAAAAGGAGTATATTAAAATTGCCCTGAACATCGCAGTTTGGATTTTGGGATTATTCCTGTTAATTGCAGTTCTGCCAAGGCTGCTGACGTTTTTTATGCCCTTTGTGGTGGGCTTTGTGCTGTCGCTGATCGGGCTTCCCATGGTTCGTTTTCTGGAACAGAAAATCCGTATCCGGCGCAAGTATGGTACGGGTATTATCATCATCTTTGTGATTGCTCTGCTGGTGCTGGCGGTCTATGGATGCGTGTTCCTTCTTTCCATGGGATTGAACAGCTTTATTGATTATCTTCCCACGCTGTACGAGAGCGCCAGCGCAGAGCTCAATCAGGCGGGCGCAAGGCTTGAGGAGCTGCTGGAGCGCGTTCCTTTCTTTAAAAATATAGATGTCCAGAGCATGCTGACTAAGCTGGGGGATGCGGCAGGAGAGTATGTGGCAAATTTCAGCCTTCCTGTGTTTGCCTCTATTGGAGATATCATTTCCCATATTCTTGATATAATTGTCAGCGTGGTCATTGGACTTCTGGCTACCTATTACTTTATTGCGGACCATGATAAATTGAAGATGCTTTTGAAAGAGCACACAAGCGAAGGACTTCAAAAAAGATGTATGCAGATATATAACCATATCCTGAAGGCAGTTGGAGGATATTTCAAGGCGCAGCTGAAAATCATGGTTGTAATCTATGCCATTGTTTTTGCGGGCCTGCTGATGATGCGTGTAAAATACGCCTGGCTTATCGGCTTTGGAATAGCGTTTTTGGACATGCTGCCCATTTTTGGGACGGGTACGGTGCTGATACCCTGGGCCATTGTCAAGGTATTTTCCGGCAATTATACAACTGCAATAGGAATGGTTGCTTTATATGTGGTAACCCTTGTGGTGCATCAGCTGATTCAGCCTAAAATGGTGGGGGATACAGTTGGAATGGATACCTTTGCAACCATCTTCTTTATGTTTGTGGGGTACAAGCTTTCCGGTATTCTCGGCATGATCATAGCCATTCCTGTTGGAATGATCCTGGTATTCTATTATAAGGATGGGGGATTTGACAACGTGATTTGGTGCTTTAAGGCTCTGGTCAGAGACTTTAATCAGAGGAGGAGACTGAAGTGATTTTTCATGCTGCACCTTTCAGGCTGACAACATATAGGAGCTGGCATCCTTTGAACCGATGATATTTTTCTTCCCGGTATAATCAGAAATAATACAGGGTTTTAATTAGAAATTTATGGTTTGGAAAACATTTTGACACAATTATCCAGTATACTATGGTTAGTTTGATCGGAAGGGAACTGTAGGAGTTCAGCAGTTGAACAACAGAGGTCTGATCAGATATGAAATGAAGCTGTTTGGTTTTAACGTATTGGGGTTGGAGTCATGTCAGCTTCGCCAAACAATTATCCTTTTTAGGTTTTCATATATATCTTCTCCTTTTAAAACCGGCTGCTTCGTCAGCCGGTTTTTTTTCTGCAAAGAAAAAAATGAGAAATTTTGTCAAAACAAATTGACTATTGGAGGTAAATGTGAGAAAATGTATACAACTGCGCAGACCTTATGCGCTGACAAATCTGAAAGGAGTCTTATCATGATTTATTCACAGGAAGTTGAAAACATGTGTCCGGTTGCTCAGGGCGTGCATCATGGTGCAGCGCCTATCCCGGAAGAGGCAAAATGGGTTCAGGCAAAGGAAATCAAGGATATTTCCGGTTTCACACACGGCGTTGGCTGGTGCGCACCTCAGCAGGGTGCCTGCAAGCTGACTCTGAACGTGAAGGAGGGTATTATCCAGGAGGCTTTGGTCGAGACCATTGGCTGCTCCGGTATGACCCACTCCGCAGCCATGTCCGCTGAGATTCTTCCCGGTCTGACTGTTCTGGAGGCACTGAACACGGATCTTGTTTGCGACGCCATCAACACTGCCATGAGGGAGCTGTTCTTACAGATTGTTTATGGCCGCAGCCAGAGTGCTTTTTCTGAGGAAGGTCTTGCAATCGGTGCAGGTCTGGAGGATCTTGGAAAGGGTCTTCGTTCCCAGGTTGGTACCATGTACGGTACTCTAAAGAAGGGACCTCGTTATTTGGAGATGGCAGAAGGCTATGTGACAGGTATTGCTCTGGATAAGGATGACCTGATCATTGGCTATCAGTTTGTAAACCTTGGCAAGATGACGGACTTCATCAAGAAAGGCGACGATCCCAACACTGCCTGGGAGAAGGCAAAGGGTCAGTATGGCCGTGTAGCAGATGCAGTTCGGATCATTGACCCTAGAACTGATAAGGAAATCAAATAATCGAGGAGGACGAAGAAATGGCTTTATTTGAATCATATGAGAGAAGAATTGATAAGATTACTTCTGTGTTAAACAGCTATGGCATCGCTTCCATCGAGGAAGCTGAGAAGATTACAAAGGATGCTGGTCTGGACGTCTACGAGCAGGTAAAGAAAATCCAGCCCATCTGCTTTGAGAATGCATGCTGGGCTTACACCGTTGGAGCGGCCATCGCTATCAAGAAGGGCTGCAGAAGAGCGGCTGATGCTGCGGCAGCTATCGGCGAGGGCTTACAGTCCTTCTGTATCCCCGGTTCCGTTGCAGATACACGTAAGGTGGGTCTTGGTCATGGTAACCTGGGCAAGATGCTTCTGGAGGAAGACACCGACTGTTTCTGCTTCCTGGCAGGACATGAGTCCTTCGCAGCAGCAGAGGGCGCCATCGGTATTGCAGAGAAGGCAAACAAGGTTCGTAAAAAGCCCCTGCGTGTGATCTTAAACGGTCTTGGAAAGGACGCGGCAAAGATCATCTCCCGCATCAACGGCTTTACCTTTGTTGAGACCGAGTATGATCCCTACACCAACACGGTAAAGGAGATTGAGCGCATTTCCTACTCCGACGGACTTCGTTCCAAGGTTAACTGCTATGGCGCAAACAGCGTGCAGGAGGGTGTTGCCATTATGTGGAAGGAGAACGTAGAGGTTTCCATCACAGGCAACTGCACCAATCCTACCCGTTTCCAGCATCCTGTTGCAGGTACATACAAGAAGGAGCGAATTGAGGCTGGCAAGAAGTACTTCTCCGTTGCATCCGGCGGCGGTACAGGAAGAACTCTTCACCCGGACAACATGGCAGCAGGTCCCGCTTCCTATGGCTTTACTGATACCCTGGGACGTATGCACTCTGACGCACAGTTTGCAGGCTCCTCCTCCGTTCCGGCTCACGTTGAGATGATGGGCCTGATCGGAATGGGCAACAACCCCATGGTTGGCGCTACTGTAGCAGTTGCCGTTTCCGTTCAGGAAGCTGCTGACGCTGGGAAGTTCTAGGCTTTGCAGCGATCTGGTACATGAAGGTGCCTTGCGTGAGAGTATAAAACAGGCTTTGCGTTCTGACTTTTTTATCTGTTTGGGCGCGAAGTTATAAAAACAAGAAAAAGGCTTGTGAAAAACGTGAACTCGTTTTTTGCAAGTCTTTTTATTTAAAATCTTGCTGCTGGTGTCGCTGTTAATATTTAAGATGAAATACCTATATAAATTTCATTTTTCAGGTAAATAGTGCTAAAGATTTCTTGACACACCGTTCCAGGTACGGTATAATATACATAGAAGTGCAATTAACCTGAGTTATATACAAAACAGAGCTAGGAGAGCGAGGGAATTTCATGAGATTATCAACCGTTACCAGTCACAGCAACATTGCTTTACTCGTATTGAGCATTTTAAGTCATGAAGATATGTATGGCTATCAGATGGTAATTACTTTGAGAGAGAAGAGCCAAGGATACTATATGCTGCGGGAAAGCTCCATGTATCCGACCCTGTATCATCTGATGGAAAAAGGATATATTTCCACCAGCAGAGAAGGTATTGTAAATAAGCGTGTCCGCGTCTATTATCATATAGAGGAGAAGGGGCGGCAGTATCTGGAAGAATTAAAAAAAATATATTTGGATTCAGCCAGAGGAGTTTGCTCGGTGCTTGGGTATGATATAAAACTGGATCCTGTTTCGGGTACGCTGGGGCAGGAGTGATTTGCCCTGTTTTCTGAAAAGAATACATAATATTTTCCGGAATCTGGAACATGCTGTCCAGAACAAGTAAAATGGGCTTGAGAGGGCATAAGCAGTGCTTCTGGGAGCTTTAGGATTTTTGAGGAGGATTTTCAAGATTTTCGCAAACCTTCCTCAAGGTTTTGGAGAATGCCTCCAGCTCCTCCGGAGAGATCCCGCTGCACATCCGCAGGGATACATGGTTCAGCATCTGATTGGCCTTCTCCGCCTCAAGCTTTCCTTCCTCAGTAAGGCAAATCAGAAAGGAGCGGCGGCAGGAAGGATCCCGCTGGCGCTGGATAAAGCCGGACTGCTCCAGCTTATCCAGGCTTCGGGAGATGGTGGTTTCGTCCAGGTGGCACAGGCGAGCCAGTTCCTTCTGGGTGATCAGGTTCTGTTCTTGAAGAGCATTCAAAATCCGCACATGGCCTTGGCCAAAAACCAGACCAAGATTAGCAAACATGGGCTGAATGGCATTTTTCCGGGCTTTCTCGGCACGGATGAAAAGCTTTAAAATATTGCGGGTATCTGCGGTTGTCATTGTTCTAACCTCCATTTTGCTTCACTGGTACCTGACCGGAACCTTTTTTCTGCTTTTCCAGGCACTCTGGGTTTGATGTGTTTCATCATTATTCCAGCTCAAATTGCCCGGTATACAGCTGATAATACCGCCCCTGCTGCTCCAGCAGCTCTTGATGGCTTCCCCGTTCCATGATCTCGCCCTTTTCCAGCACCATAATGGCTTTGGAATTTCGCACAGTGCTGAGCCTGTGGGCGATGACAAATACGGTGCGCCCCTCCATGAGAGCGTCCATACCCTTTTCAATCAGCCGTTCTGTGCGGGTGTCGATGGAACTGGTGGCCTCATCCAAAATCAGCACAGGAGGCCGGGAGATCGCAGCTCTGGCAATGGCAAGAAGCTGGCGCTGTCCCTGGGACAGATTGGCGCCGTCGCTGTGAAGAACGGTCTGATAGCCTTGGGGGAGGCGGCGGATAAAGGAGTGGGCATTGGCGATTTTTGCCGCATTGACCACCTCCTCGTCCGTGGCATCCAGCCGGCCGTAACGGATATTGTCAGCGATGGTTCCGGTAAACAGGTGGGTATCCTGAATGACCATGGACAGAGAGCTGCGCAGATCATCCTTTTTAATTTGGCGGATATCGATGCCGTCATAGGTAATCACGCCTCCATTGATCTCGTAAAACCGATTGATCAGGTTGATGATGGTAGTCTTTCCAGCGCCTGTGGAGCCTACAAAGGCAATCTTCTGCCCTGGCTTTGCATAGAGGCTGATGCCGTTTAACACCTTCCTTGAAGGGGTATAGCCAAATACCACATCATGGAAGCGCACATCTCCCCGCAAAGGAATAAGATCGTATCCGTCGCCGTGAGTCACATTTTCCGCCTGGTCAGCGGATACTCCCGTCGGTACCTTCCATGCAAAATGATGTGTGAAATGGCTGCACTCCGCAAGCTTTCCGCTATCGTTCTGTTCTACATGGCACAGAGTTACCTTTCCTTGATCAATTTCCGGCTCCGTATTCATCATTTCAAAGATCCGCTCCGCACCGGAGAGGGCGGACAGAAGGAAATTGATCTGCTGGGTAAACTGGTTTAAGGGCATGGCGCTTTGGCGCACGTAGACCAGATAGGAGGCGAGACTTCCAAGATCTGTCAGGCCGGAGAGGGCGAAGAGCCCTCCTGCGCAGGCGGAAACCGCATAGTTGATATAGGAAAGGGACACGATGGTGGGAACCGTCATACCAGAGTAGGACAGGGCCTTGGTAGCCGCCTCACGGTAGGCCTCGTTTCTTTTGCAGAATTCCTGAAAATCCTGCGGCTGATGGTTGAACACCTTTTCCACTTTTTGACCGGCCACCATCTCCTCCACAAAGCCGTTGATGCTGCCAAGATATTGCTGCTGTGCGTTAAAGTATTTCTTGCTGCGGTGGCTGTTAAAACGGATGAACAGAAACATGCCCGCCATGAAAACCAGCACAATCAGGGACAGCTGCCAGCTTAATATGATCAGCATGGTGATGGTTCCCGCCACGGTGATAAAGCTTTGGAGCAGCATGGCGAAGCTGTTGTTTAAGGCCTCGCTGATGGTGTCCACATCGTTGGTAAAGCGGCTCATCAGTTCTCCGTGGGTATGAGTGTCAAAATAGGACAGGGGGAGCTTCTGTGTGTGGGCAAAAAGGTCGGAACGGATTTCACTCACGATCCTCTGAGACAGTCTCACCATCATCTGATTGTAGAGAAGACAGGAGAGAACCCCTGTCAGATACATGATGCCCATGTAAATAAGCATACGGATCAGACCCGGGACATTTCCTGGAAGAATGTAGGTGTTGATCACAGGTTTTAAAAGGTAGGTGCCGATGATATTTGCCAGGGCGCTGACAGCCACAAAGAAGGCGGTGACCAGCAGATACCATTTGTGATGCCCCAGATAGCTGAGCATTTGAAGCAGAGTCTTTTTGGTGTCCTTTGGGCGGCTGAAGCTGGTAGTTCTTGCCATTACAGGTTTCCTCCTTCCTGCTGAGAATAGCAGATATCCTGGTAGATCTGGTTGGAGGCCAGAAGCTCTTCATGGGTTCCGCAGGCGTTTAAGCGTCCGTCATCTAAGAGCAGGATCTGGTCTGCATGCTGCACGGAGGTAATGCGCTGGGCAATAATGATCTTGGTAGTGTCTGGCAGGCATTTCGCCAACCCTTCCCGGATTCTGCTTTCGGTTGCAGTATCCACTGCGCTGGTGGAATCATCTAAGATCAACACTTTTGGGGACTTTAGTATAGCCCGGGCAATGCAAAGCCTTTGCTTTTGACCGCCGGACACATTCACGCCTCCTTGTCCCAGCTCCGTGTCATAACCATTTTCCAGCCGGTCTATAAATTCATCTACGCAGGCAATCCTACAGGCATTTTCAATTTCTTCATCGGTGGCATCCTCCTTGCCCCAGCACAGGTTCTCCCTGACAGTGCCGGAGAACAGGGTGTTTTTCTGAAGCACCATGGCGATGGAATCCCGCAGATCCTTTAAGGGATATTCCCAAACCGGATGTCCATCCACATAGACGCACCCTTCCGTGGCCTCATAGAGCCGGGGGATGAGCTGCACCAGGGTGGATTTGGCAGAGCCGGTCTGACCGATGATGCCGATGGTCTGCCCTGGAAGGATGTGAAAGGAGACGTGGGAGAGCACATATTCCTCTGCGTCCCGTTGGTATTTAAAGGACACATCCTCAAAGCGGATGTCTCCCTTTTCAACCTGTATATTTTCTGCCCGGTCCTCCTTGATGTCGATTTCTTCATCCAGCACCTCCCTGATTCGGTTCCAGGAAGCAAGGGCGCGGGTGATCATCAGGAATACATTGGAGAACATCATCAAGGAGTTTAAGACCTGAAGCACATAGCTTAAAAAACCGGTCAATTCTCCCACCTTCATGCCGCCCACAGTTACCAGATTTCCCCCGAACCATAGGATGGCTAAAATGGTGGCGTAAAGAACCAGCTGCATGGCGGGCATATTCAGCACCGCCAGGCGGAAGGCATGTTCTGCGTTCTTTTGCAGGTTTTCGTTTACCTCCTGGAATTTTTTAGTCTCATAGTCCCCCCGGACATAGGATTTCACCACCCGGATGGCAGTCAGGTTTTCCTGAATGATCCGATTTACCAGATCGATGGAGCCCTGCATTATATTGTAGAGCGGCCGTACATGTTTGATGATCAGGAAAAGGAGCACGCCGAGGATGGGGGCGGCAACAAAAAAGACCAGGGCCAGTGTGGGGTTGATCCAGAAAGAGGCTGCCATGGCGGTGAGCATCATCACTGGAGAACGAAAACCGGGGCGCATACCCGTGGCGATGGAGGTCTGGATGGTGGTCACGTCGCTGGTTAGTCTTGTGATCAGGGAGCTTTCCCGAAAACGGTCTGTATTTGCAAAGGAGAATTCCTGGAGCTTTGCAAATTCTGCCTTTCTGATTTCCGCGCCTACGCCCTGGCCAAAGCGGGCTGCGTAGATGGCGGCGCCTTGGCCCAGAATCAGTGAGAGAAGAGCCAGAATGATCATCTGAAGACCCTTCATGAGAATATACTGGCGGTCGCCGTTTGCCACTCCCACATCCACGATGGCTGCCATCACCAGGGGGATTATCAGCTCAAAGATGGTTTCCGCCTCGATACAGAAAACAGCAATGATACCTTCCTTCCGATAGGGTTTCAGATAAGACAGAAATTCCTTCATGTTACGACTCCTTCAAATTATTTCATTTGCAATAGTTGTATGCGCAACTATTGTAAATGAAAGAGCATCCGGTGTCAAGGGGAATATTCTTTCGGAGATCCGCATGTGATTTTGAAAAAAAAGATACATCAATGCACACAATATGATAATCTGATATATTATGATAGAAAGCTGTATAGGGAGAAGATTAATATGGGAGAGAAGGATGGTCCGCTGACCAATTCCTGCAGTTTTGCAAATGTAAAGCCCATCATGATGGATTTGCCATATCCGCCGCTTCAGGTAGAAGAGAGGAATCAATATTATGCAAATATACTGAGTATTGACTATTGCGGATGTGTATCTGAAATGTCCGCTATTACGCAGTATATTAATAATGAAAACCGCATGTCCAGTGAAAAATGTCCTATAGCAAAAACTATTTTGGGAATCGCAATGGCAGAAATGATTCATTTGCAGAAATTGGGAGAACTGATTTTCCTGCTGGGAGGCAATATTGATTTTACGGCTAAGCATCACAATGGGAAGAATAGAATGTGGACGCCCCAGTATCTGACAATTCCGGAAAATGTCAGGAATATGCTTCTGGCGGATATTGAATCTGAAAAGGCAGCGATCAATCAATATCAGATGCACATAAAAACTATAAATGATGCGTGCATCAACGCCGTTTTGGCAAGAATTATCAAAGATGAAGAGTATCATATTATGCTTCTGGAAGCGCTGCTGAAAAACCTGTGATTTTGAAAGTCAGGGGGCATCGCTTCCTTTAGCATATGGGATAAAACAAATAGATATAAATAAAAAAATTAACCGGCAGTCTCACCGTCTCAGAAACAAGTGATGGTGAGACTACTTTACATTAATCTTACCTTCTTTTTACTAATAACTGCTAGCGCCCTTTACATTGAGGCTGATATAATGCCGGCATAATGATAAAAATTACGCGTTATGGAGGAGATTGTATGACTACATATCAGAAACAAAGTACAAATCAGTCACAAAAATTGATGGTATTTGTCCTTTCCATGGCCCTGTATGGGCTGGCATCCCTTTTTACTGAGTTGATTCCGAAATTTCAGATAGGAATCGTTGAATTGTCTGTGGAATACTTTTTCTTTATTCCCCTGACCCTGGGTATGCTCTTTGATCCCATGTCTGCCGCTCTTGGGGCTGCAACCGGTGAGCTGGTGTTCAGCGAGATCATGCTGGGACAGTTTGGAGGCCTGGGAGAGCTGGAGAAGTTTATCACCGTGACCATCGGCGTGTACATCGCAGGCCGTATGGTGAAGGATCCCAAAAACCGGGTGATGGTGGGCGTTGCTGCCATGGTAGGTACCGCTGCCCAGATGCTCATGGGTACGGTGGTGGATATTTTGAAGGTGCAGTTTGCGGTGGAGGATTTTGAGGCGGTTGCAGGTCTTCCGGAAAGTGTTTTTGCAACAGAGGGCTTTGCGTTCTTAAACGACGTACTGTTTTCCGGCATTCTGTTCTGCCTGCTTCCTACCCTGTATCTGGTGCCTAAGCTCTACGGAAAGATTGAGCCTCTGCTGGGTATGCAGCCAAGAACCTCTTCCACATTCCTTGGAGGCATCAGCGTGAAGGTTGCGGTAGGCTGTGTAATAGCCTTTGCCTGTGCAATCGGGGCAGAGATGATGGCAGAAACGGGATTGGCGCTGATCGACTGGGAAGCTGAGTGGGCTGAAAGCGGTACGGCCATGGCTGTGGGCATGGTTGTGGCAGCTGCGGTGGCAGTGGCGGTTCTGGTGATCATGAAGAAGCGTTCAGAGGTAAACAGCAGGGTAGCGTAAGATTATGAGTTTGATAGAAATCAGAGATTTGAAATTCACCTATCCAGGGGCGGAAAAACCCGTCCTGGATGGGGTTCATATTGAAATTGAGAAGGGGGATTTTCTTGCAGTGGTTGGAAACAACGGCTGCGGAAAATCCACTTTGTGTAAGGTCCTTAATGGTCTGATTCCCCATTTTATCACTGGAGAATTTTCAGGTACGGTGCTGGTGGATGGCGTCAGCACCCTGGAGCAGGATGTGGGTGTACTGGCAAAAAAGGTGGGGTATGTGTATCAGGATTTCGAGAATCAGATCGTTCGTCCCACAGTGCTGGATGACGCGTCCTACGGCTGTCTGAATTATGGAATGACCGACTATAAGGAGCGGGGGCTGCGGGCCCTTGACCGCTGCGGCCTGACGGGCAAGGAGCTGGATTACATATGGCAGCTGTCCGGGGGCCAGACCCATCTGCTGGCACTGGCAGGGGCCGTGGCGCTGGGGCCGGAGGTGCTGATTTTAGACGAGCCCATCGCCCAGCTTGACCCGGGACATGCAGACCGGATTTACGAGGTGCTGAAAAGCTTAAATGAACAGTATGGAAAGACCATCATTGTCATCGAGCATCATACCGAGTACATCGCAGACTACTGCAAAAACGTTCTTCTGATGAGGGATGGAAAGGCGGCCTGGAAGCTGCCGGCGCCGGAGGCTTTAAGCCGGGTGGAGGAGCTGCAGAACAGCAATATTTTCCCGCCCCAGGTGACCATTGCGGCGCATCATTTGTGTAAAAAAGGGGTGCTTCCCCAAGTGGAGCAGCTTCCCACCACGGTGGAGCAGGGCAAACAGTATTTTCATGAGCTTTCCTTCAGGGAACAGCCGATTTTAAGGAAAGAGGAGAAGAAGACCGGTGAAGAGGTTGCTTCATTTGAAAAGGTCTCTCTTTCCTACAGATCGGTAAAGGGAGATCCCCATACAGTGTTTCAGGGACTGGATCTGAGGCTGCGCAGGGGAGAAAAGATTGCTCTTATCGGCTCCAACGGTGCTGGGAAATCTACCCTGATGAAGCTGATGATCGGCCTTTTAAAGCCTTCCGGAGGAGAAATCAAGCTGAATGGCAAGGTATTGAAGGATGTGAAGCCGGAGGAGCTTTCCTCTATGATTTCTCTGGTTTACCAGAATTCGGAGGAGATGTTTATAAAGGATTCCATACGGGGTGATATCGCCTATGCCATGCGGGTTCGGGGGGTGAGAAACTGGCAGGAAAAGACGGAGGCCCTGCTTACCCGTTTTCGCCTTACCGAGCTTGCCGGGCGTGACGGACGCCTCCTTTCTGGAGGGCAGATGCGTCGGGCCAGTCTTGCCATCGGCATTGCCTTAAATCCCGGAATTCTGCTTCTGGATGAACCCACCGCCAATCTGGACATTGCCACCAGAAAGGAAATCATGAGAACCTTAAACGATATGAAGGAGATCACGGAGACGGTGATGATCGCCACTCATGATATGCAGCTGGTGTGCGAGTGGGCGGAGCGGATTATTGTTCTCTGTCAGGGCAGCGTGGCGGCGGATGGAACCAGGGATGAGATTTTTGGGAACAGGATATTATCCCAGCGCGTGGGGATTCGGCCTCCGGAGATTTTTGCCATGGGGCAGGCTTTAGAGCCCTGCGCTCTGTGCTACACGGTGGATGAATTTTTAAAGTCTTTTCAAGAAGGAGTGCATGTATAATGAAAGCGATGGCGAAGTTGTCAGAAGGGATACTGGATAAGTTTTCCATGGATTTCCTTAGAAACCAGGTCCTCAAAAATGCCTATGGAAATGATGACACGGTGATTGCGGGTCTTGATCCACGGGTTCTTTTGGCATGGTATTTGTTTTTTGGTCTGGTACCCTGGTTTGTGAATGATCTGCCCTTTTTGCTGGGGTGTTTTCTTCTTGTATCTGTAACCACGGTGATGGCAAGGATTGCAGGATTGGTGTTGTTTCTGTTTTTTCTGGGGGTGTTCTCCCAGACCGGGTATCTGCTGATTGTCACCCTGATTTTTGGCGGCGATGTCAGCGCTGTGGGGCCTCTGCTGGTACTGACCCTGAAGGTGGCCACCGTTTCCCTGGCGTCCATTACGGTTTTTTCTGGTCTTGACCCGGACCGGCTTTCCAACGGGCTTATGTGGTATGGCTGTCCGGAAAAATTATCCTTTTCTATTTCCTACGCATACCGGGTTCTTCCCATGCTGATGGAAGAGTTTCAAAATGTGCTTTTGAGCTACAGACTGCGGGGAAATCCTCCTGCCCATGATCACTTCCGGGGCAAGGTCAGATATCTGATTTATCAGGTGAAGATTGTGATTCAGGCATTTTATCCCCTGATGTTAAATACGGCCAAGCGCTCACGCACCACTGTGGAGGCCCTGGAGATTAAGGGATACCGCTATGCGGCGGTCAGCAAGGAGGTGCGGAAAATGAAGCTGGCCTCCCTCCGGGTTACCTATGACGACTTTATTTTTCTGGCGTTGTCATTTC
The DNA here is from genome assembly GCA_944381475.1 of uncultured Lachnospiraceae bacterium. Taxonomy (GTDB): domain Bacteria; phylum Bacillota; class Clostridia; order Lachnospirales; family Lachnospiraceae; genus UBA4292. The sequence goes on from CALWLH010000062.1 coordinate 13,921, forward strand.
TCTGGGTGGCTGTGACCATCCTTGTCTCCAATATTATTTGAGAGGAGTTTTTATGTACATAGATTTTCACACCCATGGAAAATTGGCAAAATACCTTCCCTTTTCCCAGGATTATACCCACTGGCTCTTTAAGGAGGCTAAAAAGGCGGGGCTGGATGCTCTGTGCCTGACAGAGCATTTTAATACTCTGCAATTTAGGGAAGTTTACAGTTATATTGCCTCCCAGTCAGAAAGAGAGGGGGATTCTCTGATTTTTGACGGCCTTCGGATCTTTGCGGGCATGGAGACGGATATCGCTGAGGGCGGACATATCCTGTCCATCGGTGTTATGGAGGACATCCTGGAATTAAACCAGCGCTTAGAGCCCTATAAGAAAAAGGGGGCGTTTCTGCCCTTTAAGGAGCTGATGGATCTGTTTGACGAGTATCCGGTAATTGTTGGGGGCGCCCATCCCTTCCGGGAGGGAGGCCATATTCCAGAACTGCCCCAGGAGGAGCTTATGCGCCTGAAATTCTTTGACCTAAACGGCAAGGATGTGGCGGAGGATTCCCTTCGCGCCCACCGTATGACCTACTGGCTGGCAGAGAGCCTGAATAAGCCTGTGGTGGCTGGAAGCGACACCCACCAGGCTGTGCAGTACGGCTGCATCCGCAGCAGGTTCGAGAAGGAGTGCGCCAGAGTAAAGGAGCTCTATGAGGAGATGCAGGCTGGCCGATATTCTATAGAAGTGTCGCCTCAGGCAGCCTTTCAGGTAAGCACCGCCACTGTCCTAAAGCGGTCTTTGAAGGAGATTCACGCCCTGGGGGGAGACTACGTAAAGACGCTCCTGGGCAATTGAACACGCAAGCTTGGTTCTTCCAACTCATGCAAATATTTTTGAGTGATTTTGACATCTATATCATACAATCTAAAACTTTGATTTGCCCGACAAATGGGTATGATAAGCTGTTGACATTTCCTGATTCTTGTACTAGAATTCACAAATAGTCGTATCGCTAAAGATACAAAGAATAGTCCCGGGGTTTGTGCCCTGGGGCTTTCTAATGGAGGATTTTTATGATAAGAGAACTTGCAAAAAGCATAAGAGAATACAAAAAGGCATCCATTGCCACGCCTCTTTTGGTGACGGTGGAGGTGGTTATGGAATGCGCCATTCCTTATATTACGGCCCTTCTGGTGAATCAGATTAAGGACGGCTGTGGGATGAGCGTGATTTTAAAGTACGGGGCGGTTTTGGTTCTGATGGCGGGGATATCCCTGCTTTTCGGCGCGCTGGCGGGTTCCACCTGCGCCACCGCATCCTGCGGTCTTGCAAAAAACCTTCGTCAGGATATGTTTTACAGCATTCAGGGATATTCCTTTGAAAATATTGATAAATTTCTTACCTCATCTCTGGTTACCCGTATGACTACGGATGTGACCAATGTGCAGAATGCCTACATGATGATTATCAGAACAGCCATCCGGTGTCCGCTGATGCTGGTGTTTGCCTTTGTGATGGCCTTTGTCATGGGGGGCAGGATGGCCTGGATCTTTCTGGTTGTGGCGCCAATCCTGACCTTTGGCCTGGGGCTTGTGATTTATAAAACCATGCCCCTGTTTAAAAAGGCATTTAAGAAATATGATAACCTGAACAGCTCCATCCAGGAAAATGTGAAGGCCATGAGAGTGGTAAAGTCCTTTGTAAGGGAGGATTATGAGGAGAAGAAATTTGGAGCGGTTGCAGAGGATGTATGCGGTGATTTCACCAAGGCGGAACGGATTCTGGCCTGCAATGGTCCCCTGATGCAGTTTTGCATCTACACAGTCATGGCCTTTGTGCTGTCCTTTGGCTCCTACACCATCATCACATCCCGGGGGTTGGATCTGGATGTGGGACAGTTTTCCGCCCTTTTGACCTACAGCTTTATGATCCTAAGCAGCCTGATGATGCTCTCCATGGTGTTTGTGATGATCACCATGGCTGGAGAAGCTGGAAAGCGTATCGTGGAGGTGCTGAAAGAAAAGAGCAGTCTGACAAATCCGGAGCATCCGGTATATGAGGTGGCGGACGGCTCCATCTCCTTTGAGCATGTGAGCTTTAAGTATTCCGATAAGGCGGAGCGGATGGCTCTTTCCGACATCAATCTGCAGATCCGTTCCGGGGAGACTATCGGAATCATCGGCGGAACAGGCTCCTCCAAATCCTCCCTCATCCAGCTCATCTCCAGGCTCTACGACGCCTCCGAGGGCGTGGTAAAGGTTGGCGGCATCGACGTGAAAGAATATGACCTGGAAACCCTCAGAAACCAGGTAGCGGTGGTGCTGCAGAAAAATGTGCTTTTTTCCGGCACCATCAAGGAGAACCTGCGCTGGGGGGACAAGTCAGCCACCGATGAGGAGCTGGCGCAGGCCTGCAGGCTGGCCTGCGCAGATGAGTTTATCAGCCAGTTTCCCAATGGGTATGACACCTAGATCGAGCAGGGCGGCGCCAATGTGTCCGGCGGACAGAGACAGAGGCTCTGCATTGCCCGGGCGCTGCTTAAAAAGCCCAAGATCCTGATTATGGATGATTCCACCAGCGCCGTGGACACCAGGACCGATGCAAGCATCAGGAAGGCCATGAGGGAGTATATTCCTGAGACCACGAAGATCATCATTGCCCAGCGGACAGCCTCTGTGGAGGATGCGGATCGGATCATCGTCATGGATGGGGGTCGGATTCACGCAGTTGGAACACATGAGGAGCTTCTGGCGGGCAACGAGATTTACCGTGAGATCTACACCTCCCAGAATAAGGCGGAAAACCAGGTGCAGTAATCTGCCTGACGGCGTTTGAACAAAGGGGATTAAATGCTCTTTATTATGGAGGAAGTTTGAAAGTAAACTTTCAAATCTACCATGATGACGCAGCAAGTGCGTCAGAAAGGGGTAAATATGAGTAAGAAAAATTGGAAAAGCAATACGGTGGTACGGCTGTTAAAGACCATTCGGGAGTTTTACCCGGTGATGCTGCCCGTCACGGTCATATGTATAATTTTTAATGCAATTGTAAGCTCTGTCCCGGCTGTTTTCATGCAGAATGTCATCGGCATTGTGGAGGAGAGCTGGCAAAGCGGCGATTGGGACGGGGTCAGCGCCCGGATTCTTTCAGCTGTGGCAACCCTGGTGGTATTTTATCTGCTGTCCTTGATTGCAGGGGTTATTTACCAGCAGCTGATGGCCATTATCACCCAGGGAACCCTGAAAAAGCTTCGGGTAAAGATGTTTAATGGGATGCAGCGGCTGCCCATCAAATATTTTGATACCCACAATCACGGGGATATCATGAGCCATTATACCAACGATATCGACGCCCTGCGGCAGATGATCTCCCAGAGCTTTCCCCAGCTTCTGGTTTCATCCATCATCGTACTGACAGTGCTCTTTATTATGCTGTATTTCTGCCTGTGGCTTACCATTGTGCTTCTTATCGGTGTGGTGGCGATGTATTTTATCACCAAGAGGATCGGCGGGGGCTCCGCAAAATACTTCTTCCGCCAGCAGGTGGCCCTTGGCGAGGTGGAGGGCTTTGTGGAAGAGATTATGAACGGCCAAAAGGTGGTAAAGGTTTTCTGTCACGAGGAGGAGAGCAAGGCGGACTTTGACCGGTTCAATGAGCAGCTCTTTGAGCAGTCCAGGAGGGCCAATAAGTATGCAAACACTCTGGGCCCCATCCTGAACAATGTGGGAAATATTCTGTACGTCATCGTGGCAATCTGCGGCGGAGGCCTTTTGCTCCTTGGCGTGCCAAACGTGAGTCTTTCAGGGATGGCTCTGGGCATCAGCATCCTGGTGCCCTTCTTAAACATGACAAAGCAGTTTGTGGGGAATATCAACCAGGTGTCCAACCAGATCAATGCTGTGGTCATGGGGCTGGCGGGCACGGAGCGAATTTTTAATCTGATGGATCAGCAGCCGGAGGTGGACGAGGGCTACGTGACTCTGGTAAATGTCAAAGAGGAAAACGGGGAACTGACAGAGTGCGCGGAGCGCACAGGAATCTGGGCCTGGAAGCACGTACACCAGGCGGATCAGTCCGTGACCTATACAAAACTCATGGGGGATGTACGTCTCTTCGATGTGGATTTTGAGTACGAGGAGGGCAAGCCCATCCTGCATAATATCTCCCTGTATGCCAAGCCCGGTCAGAAGGTGGCCTTTGTGGGGGCAACCGGCGCGGGAAAAACCACCATCACCAACCTTCTGAACCGATTCTATGATATTGCAGATGGAAAAATCAGATATGACGGCATCAATATTAACAAGATCAAGAAGAGCGATCTGCGCCACTCCCTGGGGATCGTGCTGCAGGATACCAATCTGTTTACGGGAACGGTAATGGAAAATATCCGTTATGGAAAGCTGGACGCCACGGATGAGGAATGCATTGCTGCTGCAAAGCTGGCGGGAGCGGATGACTTTATTACCCGTCTGCCGGAGGGATATCAGACCCATCTTACCGGAAACGGCGCTAATCTGTCCCAGGGACAGCGGCAGCTGCTCTCCATTGCCCGGGCGGCAGTTGCAAACCCTCCGGTTATGATCTTAGATGAGGCAACATCTTCCCTCGACACCCGCACGGAGGCCATCG
>CALWLH010000063.1 GCA_944381475.1 uncultured Lachnospiraceae bacterium
GTGACGGCACGCCCGCTAAAGCGGACCTGCCAATACGCATCTGCCAATATAATGCTTCGCATGAGGCAGGTGCTGTCGGCCGCTTGATGGGCTTATCGCATAAAAAAGGCTGTCACAGTTTCCTATGGCAGCCTCCTCTAAAGTCTAAAATATTCTATATCATGATGTTGGGGGTAAAAGTTTTTTGAACCCTGATATCTGGAAACGGCCGCCCGCTAAAGCAAACCTGCCAAAGCACACTCGCCCCGGTAATTATTTAGTTATTGATCAGCTTATCCTCGCCATTCCAGCTGTAGAGCTTTCTGATCTCCTGACCGATCTTCTCGGAAGGATGCTCAGCAGCCTTTCTTCTCATGGCGTTAAAGTGAACCTTTCCGCCTGCGCTGGACATATCAAGCAGGAAATCCTTGGCAAATGTACCATCCTGGATATCGGACAGGATCTTCTTCATCGCTTTCTTTGTGTCCTCGGTGATGATCTTGGGGCCTGTGATGTAATCGCCGTACTCAGCGGTGTTGGAGATGGAATATCTCATGCCTGCGAAACCGCTCTGATAGATCAGGTCAACAATGAGCTTCATCCCATGGATGCACTCGAAATATGCGTTTCTGGGATCATAGCCAGCCTCAACCAGAGTCTCAAAGCCAGCCTGCATCAGGGCGCATACGCCGCCGCATAGAACTGCCTGCTCACCAAACAGATCGGTCTCCGTCTCTGTTCTGAATGTAGTCTCCAGGATACCAGCTCTTGCACCGCCGATACCAAGGCCATATGCCAGCGCCATATCCAGAGCCTTGCCTGTCTCGTCCTGCTCTACTGCTACCAAGCAGGGTGTACCCTTGCCAGCCTGATACTCGCTTCTTACAGTGTGGCCAGGAGCCTTGGGGGCGATCATGGTCACATCCACGCCCTTGGGAGCCTTGATGAGTCCAAAATGTACGTTAAAGCCGTGCGCGAACATCAGCATATTGCCGGGCTCCAGGTTGGGCTCGATATCATTCTTGTACAGTTCTGCCTGCAGCTCATCGTTGATGAGGATCATGATGATGTCTGCCTTCTTTGCAGCTTCTGCTGCGGTATATACGGTAAAGCCCTGTGCCTCAGCCTTTGCCCAGGACTTGGAGCCCTCATAAAGTCCAATGATGACATTGCATCCGGAATCCTTCAGGTTCAGCGCATGTGCATGACCCTGGCTTCCATAGCCGATGATAGCGATGGTCTTGCCGTCCAATAAGGATAAATTGCAATCTTCCTGATAAAAAATTCTTGCTGCCATTTCTTTTTCCTCCAAAATGATTTAATATAAATCAGGGTGTATCCTGATCAATTCAATATGAAATATAATAAAGCTTTACGCCAGATGTTCCTGCCAGGAGATTTTCCTGCACCGCGTGTATTACTGCTCCTCCTCGTCAGCCCGGCCTCTGGAAAGACCTGCCACACCGGTGCGGACCAGCTGCTGAATGTGAAATCCCTCCAGCAGGCTGATAAAAGCCTCCAGCTTCGCAGAATTACCTGTCAGCTCCAGCATCATGGAAGTCCTTGCAACATCCACGATCTTTGCGCGGAAGATGTCTGCGATCTCCGTCACCTTATGACGCTCCTCCGCATCCACAGAAACCTTTACCAGAACCAGCTCCCTGGTAACGGACGTCTCCGGAGTCAAAGCCTTAATCTCAACCACGTCCACCAGCTTTGCCAGCTGCTTCTGAATCTGTTCCAGGGCTTCCGGCTCGCCGCTGGCCACCACGGTCATACGGGAAAAATTCGGATTTTCTGTCTCTCCCACGGTAAGGCTGTCAATGTTATATCCACGGCGGCTGAACAGTCCGGACACTCTGCTTAACACTCCGGCCTGATTGTCCACCAGCAATGACAACACGATTTTACTCATGTATGCATTCCTCCTTTCCAAAAACTGAAAATATCTTAGCAAAGGGCTGATAAAATGTCAATATGAACAGGAATTATCACTTATGGTTCTTTTTTCTATCTGCCATAACTTGTATTTATATATTCGTTTTTTGCCTGTTGTGAATATTTCAGCTTATTCTTTGTTTGATAAGGTATGAAATTTGAATTCTCATTTGAGTTATTTTAGGGGGTTTAATAACTGTTATATCTTGTTATAGAACTCTCGGCAAACCCTTGAAAACACTAAAGTTTTCGTGGGTATCCTCTCCATTGCATCCTGTATCGTGTCATATCGTTCCACCCTTGTTTATGACCGCTGACAAGGGAAAAATAAGGGAAAGAAAATCTAGTAACAGCTTATAATAAATGATAAAAATGGCAGTCGGGACTAAACGAGATACTTATGAAAGGACTGATAAGAATTCGCTTAACGCTTTGGCAATAGATGAGCCACTTGAATATGCCCGACTTGCTTTAGATGGCGAAATGCCGTCTTGGGGGGATGCTGTTGATAGTTTGGAAGTCTGGTGATTTTTGATAAATGCTGGTAGAATATCTAGACTCGGTGTGGTGAAATAAAAGAAAAACTCGAATCTTATGGAGAACGTGTTTGTTTATAACTAAAGATGAGATTGCGTTTTTAGGGGTAATTTGGTATCATTAAAATAGTAGTGTTGAAAGGGAGCGTGAGTGAAATGCTTTTTTATCATGTGGTTTCAGATAAACCTAAGTTTGCGGGGCAGCGTTTCAAAGTGGATGAGGAGCATCCCAATGGTGTGTATGAGCGTGTGCAGGAACAGCTGGAAATTGTTAAGGATATTTATAAGAATCCTGAAAAATATGAAGGAACAGAATTGAGTCATAGTGTAGATGTGGCACTTCGAGAGCTGGCACTGGAAAAGGTGAGAAAAGAAAAGTATCCGCAGTATCCTTCACGCATGGCTGCATTGTATGTCTCAAAGACCTATGAGGAAGCCGAGCGGTGGGCGAATTATTTTGCCCGTCTTGGACGTCCCACTTATTCTGTAGCCAAGATAGAAGTGAATGGCAGCTTCTTCCATGGAGATGCTTACAAATGCTTTGATGGAACCGTTTCAGAAGAAGAAAACCTTAGACAGGCAGAAATTTATTGGTTAAATGGGCCCAATGAAGATGGTCACGAGCCAATAGTGGAGGTGCTTGTTGATGGGGAGATTGAAGTGGTTGAAATAATGAAAGAAATAAATGCAAATGTGTGATTGCATACTTGAGAGAGCCGTTAGAAAAGGGCTCTCTTTTGCTTTTAGAAAGCTATAGGATTTTAATATTTGAATAATGCCTAGCCGCTTGCAAATTTCATCTTTGCGCATACTATGTATTTAGAATAGCCTTATCCATTATGTGTATGGATAGGGCTATTTTTGCGGTTGGGGGGCGATAATCTTCCCCTTTATCTCTGCTTCTGTAAGGTTGGCCGGCATTCTGTCTGTCGGCCTTTTCCTGATACCGCTGTATCTTCTCGTGCATGGTTTCAGCTGCAAATAAGAACTACTCCCTGCTCACAAAATTCGCTTAACGCTTTGGCAATAGATGAGCCACTTGAGTATGCTCGACTTGCTTTAGATGGCGAATAGCAGGCTTGGGGGATACTGTTGATAGTTTGGAAGTCTGGTGATTTTTGATAAAGGTTGTAGAATATCTAGACTTGGTGTGGTAAAATAAAAGAAAAACTCGAATCTTGTTTTGTGATTTTATGGTATAAGATGCGAAAAAGGGACTTTGGAAGGAAGGAGTTGCAAGATATGAGCAGTTTAATAATGTATCGGCCATTGACGGCAACTCCTTTTAAGAGAAATATTTCTTATTCTGAGTTAACACCGTGTAAAGAACTGTGTCCATATATCCGATGCTATTGGGGTATAGAAAATCCAATGATGCGAAGAGGAAACGATGCTGCGATGGAATTAGTAATTCCTGATACCTGTGTGGATATTATTTATGACATAGATTACACAAACAATACAGTAACAGGTGGATTTTGCGGAATAAATGATTGTAGTTTTTATACAGATAACAATAAAACTATAGGACATATGGTATCAACATTTGCTATTCGTTTTTATGGATGGGGAGCATATGCATTTGCGAATGATTCTATGAAATCGACTCTAAATGGATATCTTGATGTTGGTTCGAGATTTGAATGGTTGGACAAGATAATTCGTCCCCAATTGTTAGAATTAAAAACGTTACAAGAAAAGGTTTCTTTTGTGGAGAAACTTTTGATTAAAAGATTACCCAATGTGAAGGAGAATGTAATTGTTAACGATACGATACAGAATATATTGTTACATAGAGGTTCTTTAGATGTATCAAGTTTAGCAAAGGATTCTTTTGTAAGCACCAGACAGTTGGAGCGGTTATTTCATGAATATGTAGGTGTTACTCCTAAAAAATTAAGCAATTTAATACGGTATCAATTTTTATGGAGAGATATTTTGTGTGAGCCTGATTTTGATGTATTAGGCGCGGTTCATAAATATGGATATACAGATCAATCTCATTTGTCGCGAGAGTTTAAGAGATATCATTCTCTGGATATAGCTTCTGCCAAGTTTGTTGCATTTGAAAATGTCGGAAATATACAAGATATTTTCGCTGAAATATAGTATAGTGATTTCAAATTCTGACGGATAGAAAGGATGGGAAATAATGAAAGAAAATATCAGTGTTTGCGGCACGGATTGTAATGTGTGCTATTGCTTCGGCAAAATGTGTAATGGGTGCAACTCCTGTGAAGGAAAAGTTTTTCATGCACCAGAAGGAAAAGCCTGTCCGATTTATGATTGTGTTAAAAACAGTAAATGTATACAAAATTGCGGGGAATGCGGCGAAGTCCCTTGCAAGATATGGTTTGATACCAGAGACCCGAAGTTTTCAGATGAAGAATTTAACGAAAATGTAGCTATGAGAGTACAGGCATTGAAAAAGAAATAGAGGTACTTATGTCAAAAAATAGAGAACTTGCGGAATACATAATGGATCAATTATCGGACTTGGGAGATATACGAAATATTCCAATGATGTGTGGATATATTTTTTATTATAAAGAACGGATATTTGGCGGGATTTATGGCAATGGTTTTCTTGTAAAGATTACTGAGGCTAGTAAAAAATATATGCCTGATAGTGAACCGGAGCCACCGTATGAAGGTGCAAAACCTATGTTATCGGTAACCATTTTGGATGATAGAGTAGCATTACAGAATATGGTGGAAGAAATGTATCCAGAATTACCGGAGAGAAAAACCAGAAAAAAATGAAGTATGCACGCCTAAATTTCAGCTTTGCGCATACTATGTATTTAAAATAGCCTTATCCACTATGTGTATGGATAGGGCTATTTTTGCGATTGGGGATCGATGACCGTTGCCCATCGGATGCCCGCTCGTGCAAGCCGGGTGACGGCACGCCCGCTAAAGCGGACCTGCCAATACGCACCTTCCAATATAATGCTTCGCATGGGGCAGGTGCTGTCGGCCGCCCTCCGGGCGTATCGCGCAAAAAGGAGCGCCGCATCAGCGGATTTCTCCGCTTTCGCCGCTGCTCCCTTTGCCTCACACTTATATGGATTATGCCTCAGCCTTCCACAGACCATGGAGATTGCAATATGCATATGCTGCAATCAGCTCGTCGCCATCAGCTAATGCAAATACCGCCTGGGGCTTGTCCGTGCTGGAAAGCTGAACTCTCTGGCTTCCCTTCTTGGTTTCAATGACGATCCACTCGATGTAGTGAGCCTCCACCATGGGATGCTCCACAGAGCCGACACTTACCGTAACCCTGGAGCCTTCCACAGAGATCACAGGCACATGCTTCTCTGCTGCTCCGTCAGAGGTTCCGGGGATGAGCTCCGTCATCTTCTGTCCGCAGCACATCACCGGCACCCCCGCATTCTTAACATATTCAATGATATTTCCGCAATGCTCACAGATGTAAAACTTCATAATCAAACACTCCTTTTCTTGTTCTCACAACGATTGTACTATATCCAGTATCAAAAATCAATATTTCTTTCAAAATCCCAAAATTACCCAGCACGCAATCATTGCCGCCTCTTTATCTATAGTATTTTTTGCTCTATTCCGTCATCTCCCTGAAAAACGCGCACTCCTCGTCGTTGCAAAGAGTCGCGTCCTTCGTCTTAATGTTGCAGTGGAATACATGCCCCACCCGGTGCTCCGGATTTTCGTACACCTTATATACGTGGGGAACCCCCATCTGCTCCAGCCGCGCTTTCATCAGGGGCGCCTGGGATTTCAAAAAATCCTGTGCCGATGTCATGAGGAATACCGGAGGATATGCAGAGGTTACATGCTCCGGGACACAGACTGCTCTGCGCTCCTGAGCTGTGCCATGCTCCGGCAGATAGGCTTCCATCAACTCTTTTCTGTCGCCCACGCTGGGGGCAGGCTCGTTAAGATCATAGAGTCCGCAGTTTAAGGCAATGGCCCGCAGCTTCAATTTCTCCGGTTTTCTGAAGGCAAACCGCTTTTCATACTCCGGATTGGTGCAGAGTGCTGCGTACAGCCCCAGGCCATGGGCCCCGGCGGAATCCCCCACCGCAAAAATCTCCTCCGTATTAAGCCCATACCGGGAGGCATTCTTTAGAACCCAGTCAAAAACCAGGTTCGCATCCTCCAGCGGCGCCGGAAACTGAAATTCCGGTGCCAGACGGTAGGTAAAATTCACCACTGCAAAGCCCCTCTTTGCCAAATCCATGCAGTAAAACTGGTACACCTCCTTACTGCCGTACACCCAGCCGCCCCCGTGGAAGCTGACAATCACCGGCAGATTTCTCCCCGCCATGGAAGCGGGACGGTACAGATCAAGAATCTGCCACCTGGAGTCCCAGCCATATTTTATATCATCCCAGCGCACGATATCCGGCGGGGTAGTGAGCCCCGCATCCCTGCGCTGATCCCCCTCGGCAAAGTCTTTTCTGATTTCTTTTACTGTTTCTGATAACACTTCCATAATCATCCCCCCTTTTTAAAACGGATCACTCCATATACATCCACCTTTTCCAGCTTTACACTACAGCCTTTTTCTGTGTGCAGCATCGTCAGTTCCTGTCCCTCCCCCAGAAGCTCAGCCCTTACAAAGTGTCCGGGCACCGTGATGGTAATATCGTGCACCGGCACGATGGGCGGCTCCTCCTGCTCGTTTAAAAGAGCTACAAACAGGTCCCCGCAGCTTTCCCAAGCCAGGGTCTCCACCATCTTGGGGGCATCGCTCTCAAAGCTCCTCTCCCCCACAAGCCGGTCAAAGATCCGGCCCACCGCCTGTCGGCTCATATAGGGGCGGGACATCTCGATGGGGGCGGCGGCATAGATGATTCGGCCCTTTCCAACGTTTTTTTCAATCACCGCCGGCCTGCGGGTATGGATTCCCGGAGGGTTAGAGTGAATGGCTGCAAAGTCCGGCGTGTTGGGTATGGTGTAGGGCAGGGTCAGGGAGGCCAAAATCTCCACATACTCCAGCTCTTCCAGCTCCACCTCATACTGGGGCATGGGCACGGACAGGGGTGAAAGGGCTGAAAAGCCCTCAAAAATCTCCTGACCGGCCTCCGTGGGCTCCATGTATGTAAAGCTCTCCGCCGTCTGGGGATTCTGGCACACCCCTGTAAATTTTACTCCCAGAAGCTTTGCCAGCCGCGCATGGCCGATGGGACCGCTGACATACAAGCTTCCTCCATCCCGCACATAGCACTCCAGTTCCTCCATCTCTTCATCCAGGATCTGTGAAACATGGCACACTGCAAGGACTTTTGCATGGCAATCCTTTAAATTTTTGCTGCCAATCACATCGAAAGGAATGTTTTTCTCCCGCAGAATAGAAGCCAGCTTCACCGGCGCCTCCATGAAATACCGGGGCCCGAAGCTCTTCTCCGTCATAGAAATGCCCGTCTCATTGGGGTCGAATTTGGAATGGGTGGCAAACCAGATATTCACATCGGAAATCAAATTCCCATTTACATACTGCTCATAGAAGCTGGTCTCCTGATAGATGGACTTCATCAGGTCATGGTACACCCCCGGCACAATGGTGCCATCCGGATTGATGGCGTCCACCAGCAAAAAGGCGCCGTTGTGAAAAAGCGCCGTTATCACATGGAGCAGCAGCTCCTCCCGGCTCTTGGTGGTGGTATGAAACTCCAGTGCCGGGTCACACCGGGAGGTGTGATAGACAAAGGGTAGGTTCGGAGTAATGTTCTTATAATACTTATTGATGAAGGACTGCTGGAGAAATCCCCCGTAGTAATCTCCGCCGGTGTAATCCACCTGATCGCTGATCCACTCAGAACAGGCATGAATCCAGCTTGAGGCCACCATGGACATCTGATGCTCGATGGTGCAGTCCGGATGTACATCTTTAATGCATTCGGTGGTAAAGGCCGCAAACTCCGCCATCCACCGCTCCCGGCACAGCTGCCATCTGCGGAAATTCTCGTCCTGCCAATTAATCTTTTTTGGAAGCTCCAGCCCCGTCTCCTGCAAGTAGCGCTCCCGGCAGTCCGGGCAGTAACAGACATCCGGCCAGAAGGTCATATCCAGAAAGATTCCCTCAAAATCATACATCTGGTTTAATTCCACCAGATGAGCCCTCACATAATCCCGGTACTCCTGATTATTTGGACAGACTATGCCGTACCTGCCGTTTCTAAAACAGTCCTGCCGGCGAAACTCCCGGTGATTCTTCCCATCTGCGCTGATGGTACGCCACTTCGGATGTTTGTCGTAGGCATAGTTGTCAAAGACCTGACTATAGTAGGCAATCACTTTGATGCCCCGTTCATGACAAGCCGCCAGCACCTCCCCAAAGAAATCCCGACCCTTTAAGCCCCTATGCATCCGCCCCACCTTGGTGGGATAATAGCAAAGTCCCGTGTGGGGCATGGCCTTCACCATGGCCGCCTGCACCCCTGCATTCGCCAGAGCATCCGCATACTCCTGGGGATTCACCTTCGAGAGGAATTCCTCGTTCCAGTCAGCGATATGCATATCCAGCAGGTTTCTTCTGTAATTACCCTCAATCCACATCATCGATCTCCATTCATTTCTGTTTTCAGGATAGCCGCTGCTCAGATAAAGTGGGTCCACACGTGCTGTTCCGTCTCCGGAAGACCGAACTTCTCCTTCCCCAGGGCAATGCTCTTCATAAGAAATACCATGTTTCTTGCCAGAACACGCATAGTCTGGCGCCCTTCCTCGTCAAGCTCTGCCTGCCCCTTCTCTCTCCCGTGGATGCTGTTCCAGTACTGGCTGGAGGCGATGGGCATATTGGTGATGGTAAAATACTTGTTCAGCTCGTCAAAGGTGGCGGAGCACCCTCCTCTCCTGGCACAGACAACACTGGCCCCCACCTTCATGGTCTTGTCAAAATGGGTGCTGTAGAATAGTCTGTCCAGACAGGCGATAAGGGTTGCATTTGCAGAGGCATAGTAAACCGGGCTTGCGATCACCAGTCCATCCGCTGCCTCAAACTTGGGCGCCAGCTCGTTTACGATATCATCAAACACACATTTTCCCCGCTCAAAACAGCTTCCGCAGGCAATACATCCTCTGATATCCTTATTTCCTACCTGTACCGTCTCTACCAGAACCCCCTGCTCCTTAAATATTTCTTCCATCTCCCTGATAGCGATGGAGGTATTCCCGTTTACCCGGGGGCTCCCATTGATGATCAACACTCGCAACTGATTTTCCATAGAATTTGTCCTCCTGCTTTCTCATATATCTGAAATGAAGAACTGGCAATATACACTCGGAGCGACAGCCAGATCTTCTTTTTCTCTTAGTTTACCATAATTCAGTTTTGCAGACAAGACATCTGTTTTTTTTAATCTTCTATCATGTTTTACTGTTCATCCTGTGAATGTACATTCTTGTCTTATCCGGCTCTCCGTCTCCCTGGACCATACAGTAAAATTCCCATCCATAGCGCTCGTAGAAGGAGGTGTGATCCGTAACAAGATACAGGGTGTCTATGCCCTTCTTTTTCATATCATCACAAACAAAATTTAATAGGGCGCCGGCTATGCCTCTGCAGCGCACATCTTCCTCCGTATACACTGCGCAGACGTTTGGAGTAAGGTCCTTTCGATCATGAAAGTCATTCTCGATGACCCCTAAACCTCCAAGGATCCGATTCCCTTCCATGGCCACATACCACTCCGGAACAGGTCCATCCCCTTTCAGGCACGCCTCCATACTCTCCAAATAGGCTTCCAGAGGAATCCCCCATTTCTCGTGAAACCACCTGGCAGCCTGCCCCTTTAATTCCGGCATATCTCTTAGCCGTATGATTTTATAATTCATTGATTTTTTTCATTTCCTCCATCTCTTCTATACTAAATTTTCTCATAATTCGTTCCTTTAATTTTATGATGTCGGGATCAAAAGGTATTATGACCCCTGATATCTTTTTATTAAATAAATCCTTTTTTACAGCTTCCTCAGCACCGCCAGTGCGGCGTAATGCAGCACCTGAAATTCCTTCGGCGCCTTTTTTAGGAGCATATTCATATGCTCCTCCTCCCAGCTGGTCAGCTCATGATCGGAAAGGGAGGCGCCCACACCCCGGCTGACCTTCATTCTTCCATGCCAGCTTTCCCTTGTAAAGGGCACCATTACATCATATTCCTCGTGATCCGCCAGGTCAAAATACTCAAAGGCCACATCCGGTATCCATATTGGTCTGCGGCGCTCTCCCGCTCCCGACCATCGGGGATTATATTTCAGCACAATTTTTTCGCTTTCTCCGGCAATGCTATCCTCCCCAGGGAGCCACGCCATATAAAGAAGCAGCAGCTTCCCATCAGACCTCAGCAAATCAGAAAGCATGGGCATAACCCGATTGTGATCAAAGTACCAGAAACACTGGCATGCGGTGATCACATCAAAGGATTCGTTGGGGAAATCCAGATTTTCCGCGGCTGCAACAAGGAAACGAATATCCATGCCCAACGCCTCGGCCATCCTTTTCGCTTGCTGGATCTGCTTCGGAGAAATATCCGTCCCAGTCCACTTTGCGCCATAGGGGTACAGGTTTCTGGGAAGAACCCCGGTTCCCGTACCCAAATCCAGTACATCCTGCCCTTTGATACACAGACCTCTGTCTATAATCTTCTTGTAGAATATGTCTGGATAAATATCTCGAAATTTGGCATAATCCTCGGATGTTCTTCCCCAATCAAAGGCCTTTCCCCCATCAATTCTCTGATCCTTGATTTCCATATTTGCCTCCTTATGACGCGCTCGCTGCGTCATCATGGTAGATTTGGAAGTTTAGGTTTATCTGAAACCACATGATAAAAAATCATTTCACTCGCGCTCCTTTCAGCTCTGTTAAACTCATTGACCAAAGTTATCCGTCTCTAAAGTTGTTCGCATGATTCTTTGTATACTCTTTTCAGATAGGGAATATATAGCGGCAAGTGTTTTTACCGAAACTCCATTTTTATGCTTTATGCATATTTCTTGATTCCGTATTTTGTAATATTGCTTTGCTTTCGTCTGGCTTCCCCAAACTTTTTTCTCTTTGCAGGGAATATATATACTTTTTCCGCTAACATACTGCTGAATAGTTTCTATTAATTCTTTTGGCAGAACATCTTCTGCACTGATATAGCTCATTTTAATCCTCCTATTATTATGCGGGGATTCATCCGAGCTTAACTATTTATCTTATTTTAAGCTCAGACTACTGAGCTATAACATATTTTTTGCACATAAAAGTTCTCCCCTTTCAACACTACTATTTTAATGATACAAATTATCCCTAAAAATGCAACCTCATCTTTAGTTATAAACAAACATGTTCTCCATAAGATTCGAGTTTTTCTTTTATTTTACCACACCAAGGCTAGATATTATTTTGCCGTCAGTCCCAGATAGTCCGCTATCCCTAAAGCATCTGCGATGGCCAGCCTCTGAAGCGCCCCATCATCGGCAATATAAACCTCATCCGCCGGGTTATCCATAAAGCAATGTTCAATGATGATCCCCGGAAAGCCCCATTTTGCAGAATGACGGTTGATTCCGTAATAATCATAGGGCCTGCCGCTGGCATCAAAATGGGTGTCGCTGTCCTTTAGAAACGTTCCCAGGTTTTGCAGTCCCAATGCGGAAAGCCTTGCCAGAATACTGTTTGCAAGACTGGTGCAGGCAGCGTTTACATTGGCCTCCTTTGATATAAAGGCCAGACAGCCGCTGGCGTTATGCTCCGGGGTAACATTAAAATGAAGGCTGACCAGGATATCTGCATTCCTGTCCTTCGCAAACTGAACTCTGGCCTCCCGATCTGGCTCCCCCTGCTCAGACAGATGTGTATCATCGGTTCTGGTAAGGTAAACCGTCACATCCGAATAATGTTCCTCCAGATATTCCTTACAAAACTGCCCTACCTTTAGACTCATATCCTCCTCATGCCTGCCAAAATAATAGGCTCCATCATATTTCCCACCGTGGCCGGGATCCAAAACTACAACCCGGCCTGTAACCGTCGTCTCCGCTGGTATATTTTCAGTAACGCTTACAGGACAGGATGCTGTGAAATTGCCCACGGATACGCTGATCACGGCGGTTCCGCCGGAAACTGCGGTAACTGTTCCCTCCTGCGATACGGAGGCCACCGAAGGATTATCCGAAGACCAGGCTGCACTCCAGGAATCCGTTGTATCCGCTGGCATAATATCTACCGTCAGAGAGACCGATTCCCCTGTTTTTAAATCCAGCTGCTGCTGAGAAAGAACGATGCCCGTCATGGGAACAAGCACATGCACTTCGCATAGAGCCGAAAGCGTTCCGCAGACAGCGGTAATACTGCAAGAACCGGCTCCAATAGCCGTCACCCTTCCCTGATCATCCACAACTGCCACCGTTTCATCAGTGGAACTCCACCGGACCTCCAGCTCACCAGGCAGATACTCCGGCTCCCAGGTAATCTGCAAGCCATAAACTTCTCCCGCATTCAGTGAAAGTGTGTTTTGATCCAAATACAGTCCATCCGGTACTGCTTCGACAGTATTTTCCGTCAGCGGCTCTGTTTCAGCGGTGGTGTCGGACTGCGCGTCTGCTTCGGCAATAGTGCTGGGTTCCTCCTGCACTGTAGTGCTTTCTGGGCTTTCATAAGCATCTGTGGATGTGGAGGGTTGTTCCATTTCAAGGTCGGATGCACAGGCGCACATTAGAATAGAAATAATACAAAGTAAACCTGTGAAAGCGATAACAGACCTTCTTTTTTCTGAGGTTTTTAAATATGATCCCATGCTTATCTCCTGCAAATAATGTATTCTATACTAGGCATACCTGAATTGATGCCGCCTATCCGGCGGCGGAACGTTCAAAGTATATAAAAATGTAAGTATATGAAAAATCCCTGCCCCCCTGGAACAGAGATTTCCCATTTTTATACTATATTCAAGCTTTTTATAATCTGACGGATATTCCCCGCTCTGCCAGATACTTTTTCAAATCCATAATCTCCATCTCCTTGTAATGGAACAGGCTGGCTGCCAGAGCTGCATCCGCATGTCCCTCTGTGAGGGTATCATAGAAATGCTCCATCTTACCTGCACCGCCGGAGGCAATCACGGGAATGCTCACATGCTCCGCCACCATCCGGGTGAGGGCATTATCATAGCCCGCCTTGGTGCCATCGCAATCCATGCTGGTGAGAAGGATTTCTCCCGCCCCCAATTCGTTGGCCCTAACCGCCCATTCAATGGCATCCAGTCCCGTATCAATCCGGCCCCCGTTCTTAAATACATTCCAGCCCCCATCGGCACGCCTCCTTGCGTCAATGGCAACCACCACACACTGGCTTCCGAATTTGTCCGCCGCCTCTGAAATCAGCGTCGGGCTGTTGATGGCAGCGGAGTTAATAGAAATCTTATCAGCCCCCTCCCGGAGTATCGCCCTGAAATCCTCAATGGTGCGGATACCGCCGCCCACTGTAAAGGGTATAAACACCTTCTCCGCCACTCTTCTTACCATATCCACCACGATTGCTCTCGCATCGGAGGATGCAGTGATATCCAGAAAAACCAGCTCGTCCGCCCCTGCCTGGTCATAGGCCGCCGCAATCTCCACCGGATCCCCGGCATCCCGCAGATTCACAAAATTCACGCCCTTCACCACCCGGCCATTGTTTACATCCAGACAGGGAATAATTCTTTTCGTATACATCTTCCGTCTCCTTACAGGTCTGCAAAATTTTTCAGTATCTGAAGTCCAAGTGTACCGCTCTTCTCCGGATGGAACTGGGTAGCAAAAAGGTTTCCCCGCTCCACCGCTGCATGGATATGGGTGCCATATTCTGTGGTGGCGGCCACATCCTCCACATTCCCCGCCTGAAGATAGTAGGAATGGACAAAATAAACATAGGAGCCGTTTGGTATCCCTTTGAAAAGTCTGCTCCTTGGATTGATCTCAATGGAATTCCAGCCAATGTGGGGGATCTTTAATCCTTCTGTATCGGGGATTCGCACAATCTTCCCCGGAAGCAGATCCAGCCCCACTGCCCCAGGGCTTTCCTGGCTGGAAGCAAAAAGGAGCTGTAATCCCAGGCATATTCCCAGAAAAGGCTTGTTCATAGCAACGGTCTCCCTGATCACATCGATCAGGTCAAATTTCTGAAGATTGTCCATGGCATCCTTAAAGGCTCCCACGCCTGGCAGGATCACCTTATCAGACTTTAGGATTTTTTCGGGCTCTCTGGTGACCACACACTCCTCACCAATATGTAACAGCGCTTTTTCTACGCTCCGCAGATTTCCTGCATCATAATCAATAATCGCGATCATATTTACCTCTTTCTGACGCACTCGCTGCGTAATCATGGTAGATTTGGAAGCTTATTTTCAAAACATTTTACACCAAACAGGCGCCATATTCCCCAAAAGATTGTATAAAATCAAATACATCATGTATATTTTTAAAAAATTGTTTGCAAATTCACAAATCCTATATTATAGTTTGCAGTTGTAAGGCGATGCTTTATAAGGTTTATCATTTGTTCAAAATGACAAGGAGGAGATAATATGGCAAAAATTACATTAACCATTCAGGCGGCAAATGTTGAGGTGACTGAGGCAGATGTAAAGGCTGCTGTAAAAGAGGCATGGGTTGCTCAGGGTAATAAGGTAAAGGAGATTGATACTCTGGAGATCTATGTAAAGCCTGAGGAGAAGAAGGCTTATTATGTAGTGAATGGCACTGTAAATGGCGCAATCGACCTGTAATTTTCACACATAAAAGAAGCATCTGCGCGTATACTCTTTTGAGTATATGCGCTTTTTCTATGGAATTCTGAAAGGTATAATATCAAAAAATCCCCTGACAAATGTCAGAGGCTTTCTGGTATTATACCTTCAAAACCGCATATAGAATACATCCAAAACCTTCCAGCTTCTAAACTCTTTCCCGCTTCACCTCTCGGTGACCTAGATC
>CALWLH010000064.1 GCA_944381475.1 uncultured Lachnospiraceae bacterium
GTTAAGCACGCCGCCAGCGTTCATCCTGAGCCAGGATCAAACTCTCATATAAAGTTTTCCCGTTCAAAACAAACGTTAACGCTTATTTTCCCGTTTTACTGTTTTTTAGGTTTTGTTCCAATTTGAAATTTTCTTTAACGAATTTTTCGAGGTTGGAGTATACTGTTCAGTTGTCAAGGTTCACATGAAAACGCATCAGGCATTTCCACTAGGTCTCTTTTAGAAGACCGAACGGAGAAGGAGGGATTTGAACCCTCGCGCCGCTACTAACGACCTACTCCCTTTCCAGGGGAGCCCCTTCAACCACTTGGGTACTTCTCCAAGAGTTGACGCGCATTTCATATTTAGCGGAGAAGGTGGGATTCGAACCCACGGTCCCTTTCGGAATCACTGGTTTTCAAGACCAGCTCCATAAGCCACTCGGACACCTCTCCAGAAAGCTCTGTGATAGTTCCTCACGCTCACGAAACGTCTCACGATTTCCGCATTTTTGTCGCCCTTTTGACCGGCGACAAACGACATCATACCAAAACCAAAACCATTTGTCAACAACTTTTTTATCTTTTTTCCAACTTTTTTTCATCCATCCCCCGAAGCACCGTAAGCGTCCCTTTTTCCATCTCGCAGACTGTGTCGCAGAGCATATCGATATCCTCCGTGGAATGGGATGCGAGAAGGATGGTCTTTCCCTGCTCTTTTAAATTAAGAAGATACTCTCTCATCTGGGAAACCCCCTCCTTGTCCAGCCCGTTCATGGGCTCATCCAGTATGAGAAGATCAGGATTTTCCATGATGGCCTGGGCAAGTCCCAAACGCTGACGCATCCCAAGGGAGTACTTTCTGACCTGACGCTTTAAGTGGGGATCAAGGCCCACACGCATCATGGCTTCCTCAATCTCCCTTCGCCCCAGCCTGTTTTTAAGCTGCGCCAGATAATAGAGATTCCTGTAGCCGGAATAATAGGGTATAAAGCTGGGAGTTTCGATCATGCACCCCAGGCTCTTTGGAAAATCCCTGTCCTTTCCTATCTCCTCCCCGTCAACAAAAATCTGCCCGGAAGTGGGGCGTATAAAGCCGCAGACGCATTTCATCAGCATGGTCTTGCCGCTGCCGTTTCTGCCAATGATGCCATGGATTTGTCCCCTGGCAAAATTCACTGTGACATTCCTTAATATCTCATCCTTTTTTATTCTAAGACTAACCTGTTTGATCTCAATCATTTTACATCCCCCAGAAAACGAACCTTTTTAAGCAGCAGGATACAACAGATAAGCACCACTGTGATAAAAATCCCAAAATAGATATATGAATTTTCCACCGGGTAGACCGGCTCTCTTAAAATTTTTGTGTAGTGAGCCCATACCAGGGTGTTGGCCATGGGAAAGCCCCACATCCAGTCAAGCCCCAGGGACCAGGCGGCAATTCCCCCTGCCATGAGGAGAATGTCCACCATTATCCCCAGAACCCGCCTGCCCATGAGCTTAAATACATATAATATCAGCGCCATAAGCAGCAGATTTGCACCCAGAAGCAGCAGGGTGTGCAAAAGGGCCTGCCCCAGGGTAAGCTGGTTATACAAATTTGAGGGCAGCAGATTTGAGGCAAAGCTCATCTCCTCTGCCGGATAGACAGAGAGGTATTTGGTCACCACATCGGACCAGTCTGTTCCGAAGGTTCCTCCGGATATGAGAATGCTCGCTATAAGGAGCGCTCCCAAAAATGAGATATCTGCCATAAGCAGAAATAAAAACTGTCCCAAAAACCAGTTCATGCGGCCCACACGGTGAACCACAAAGAGGGTATTCTCAGCCAAAATGGGATAATCGCTGATTAAAACCAAAAACAGCAGGGGCAGCATCAGCGCCAGGAAGCTGGAATTGCCCGCGGCGATAAAGGGTTCCAGCACATTGATGGGCATACCCATTTTAGCGGCGTGCTCCAGAAGGGGCTCCACAGTAAGGCTACGCATAAAGACCACAAACACCGCCAGAATGATCATGCGGGGATTGGTCACCCAGCGGATATATTCTGCTCTGGCAATCGCTCCCATCGCTCTGATATTTATCCTACGCACCACAGTCCAACCTCCCATTCTGCAGCAGGATGTAGGCTGCCGCTGCCAAAAGCGCCATCACTCCGTTAAACAAAAAGATCCATCCCATATCCGCCCCCGCGGAAAACACTCTGAAAATCCCATTAGGGGAGACAATATTTGCTACCCTCGCCATAAAAAGATCTGGATTCTCCCAGTCAGCATATGCCTGCAGAGTCATCCTGGTACAGATCTGATCTGCAAGATATTTTACAAGAAACGGAAGGCATACCACCAGGTACTTGTTCACTGTGACCACCGTACACAGCAATGCGGGAAGCGCCCATACAGCTCCGTACAGAAATACCTCCAGCAATCGAAGCAGCATCCACTGGCCTTCCCCCCAGTTAGCGCCAAAGGGACTGTTATTTTTAAAAATAGACGCAAAATATTCCTGATTTTGCGCAGGATACTCTCCCATCCTGGGGAAAAATACATATATGATGCCTGCAAAAACCAGATATCCCACCAGAATGGACAGCCCCCCCACCAGCATTCCTGTAAAGACCCTGGAGGCAAAAAAACTGATTCGGTCCGAGCGGGTGATGGCCATGCGCACCAGACCCTCCGACTCGTCACACACCTGCACCATCACCGGCAGGGCCGCCAAAATGGGAATAAACATGGGCAGCCATCCACCTGACGCGTTTTGCAGTACATTGTAGAAGCTAAGCTCTGGAAGCTGGCACATTTCCTGACGGCTGATCTGCATGATAGCGGTAAAAACCGTGTAGCTTATATCCGTCTGCACATCCTTGTACACAGACCCGCAGAGACATATCACCACCGTCAGGGCCCCACAGCCCCAAAAAACAGCGCTGGTGAGGTTTTTTCTTACGGCTGTTAATGTAGCTCGAAAAAGGTTCATACTGATTTCTCCTATACCCCGGTAATTACAGCCCCCAAAGGCAGCATCAGGGCGCCAAGATGTTTTGGCACCCTGAAATGTGAAGCATTTTTACTGGCTTGTCACAGGCAGCCACTCTACTGCTCAACCTCTGTTGTGAAATAGGAAAAGTCCTGACCGTCACGGGCATTTACATAGCATATATATGCCCTGCTGTCATTTTCATTGACCAAGGTAAGCTTCCAGGCTGTTTTAGTTGTAAGAAGGTATTCCTCAGGCTCCAGACCTGTTCCCTCTGGTGTATTTGGCATACTATATACTAGTTCCACCCTACAAAGCTTAAACTCCACCTCCTGAGTCAGCTTGGAATGTATCGCCTCCACCGCATCCTCCAGAGATATAAGCTCCGAGTATTTTTCTTCATCCTCAATCACTTTCATTCGGCCAATTCCATATATATGGTCCACATCGTCAGTCCTTACCATTGTGCCAGAACCAGAAACGAAGTAGCGGCTTCCAGATTCCTGATATGATACGTTCATTGGAAAATAGTCAAACATTATCCCATTATAGCTGATACTGGTTTCAAAACTATACCCATAGCAGCCATTTTCAAGATCCAGAACAGAAATTCCGATTACCTCAGGCTTTGTCGTGGCCTCCTCCCCACCGGGAATGTTGGCAATATAGTTTTCAAAAAACTCCACAGCGTCACATATCCTCATTTCACCATCGAGAAGTTTAAAACTCACCTCGCTGTCAGGGGAATAACTCCCTATGCTGTCAAAATACTCATCTGCCTCAAAGCCTTCCATACCATAGTCTTCTCTTCCCGCCAGCCTCTGCGCCACCCCTTTGTTAAACCTGCTCAGGTCATTTCCAATCGGACTGGTAAACTCTTCAAATATCATCTCATCTTTATCTTCATAGTAGAAATACAGCAGATTCTCCTCATCTGACATAATCTCATCATAGTAATCCTTCACCAGATTCAGCCATTTAACCAATTCACCATCACTGGTAAATTCCGGACGGGAGTTTTCTCCATAATAAAAAAAACATTCCTCCTTGATCTCCTGTTCTGGAAAGAGGTACTCAAAAGCCTCCAGAAAATCCTCATAGAAATCCTTATTACTTTGTCTGGAGGCATACCTCATCCCAAAATCATAAAGACATTCTATTTCTTTAGGCACATCGATTACAAGCTCATCCGACACTGTCCAGTTTGAAAATCCGCTTACAGCCTCTTTCACCGAAGCAGAGTCCACTTTTAGCTCTGAGAGCGGGATGGTCTCCGCCTGTACGATAAATCCGGCAGAAGACTGCGCATCATCCGTCTGCGCAGACAAATTGGACTGTGTGATGTCTGCATCGCCTGACACGTCACTGCTTGTTGTGCCTGCGCAGCCTGCAAGAAAAAAAACCAGTAGGCAACCTATAAATATACAAAAATCTCTTTTCATCTTCACTCCAACCACAATTACTTAATCACAACTATCTGCCCGCTACAGTTAAATACATCGTAATCCTTATCGGTATTTGCAGTGATATAGTATGTTATTTTTTCAACAAGACCCATAACAGATGGATTACAGAATGCGGAACCTATATCTACAATATGCATGATTGGCATACTTTGTCCTATACAGCTTATGCTTATCGTTCCTTTTGCGCCATTTACAGTATGGCTCACACTGGTACAGTAAACATATGCTCCCTTTGTAGAATAAGCGACATTGACTCTGTCCGTTTTATCCGCCGCCGCGCCTGCTCCTGGAGTTCTAACCCTACGAGCACTCCAATCGGCACATGTAGGATAAGCTGCTCCCACTGACACCATACTGCACATGATCATACACACACCTGCAACACCCAAAACCAACTTTTTGATTCTCTTATTCATACCTGTTCCTCCTGTATTATAAATTATATAGGAAATACATGCTATCACTATATTCCTTTTTTATCAATACTTTTTGTTAATGTTATTTTATTGACTAGTTTCATCCATCCCACGAAGCACCGTATACGTCCCTTTATTCATCTCACAGACCGTGTCACAGAGGATATGATCTAGTGCGCCATATGGGCAGCATCAGGGCGCCAAGATGTTTTGGCACCCTGAATTATAAAGCATTTACTGGCCGATCACTGATCCTCCACTGGTACTGGTTCACTTACTCAACATCTGTTGTAAAATAATAAAAGTCCTGGCCGTCACGGGCATTTACATAGCATATATATGCCCTGCTGTCATTTTCATTAACCAGGGTAAGCTTCCAGGCGGTTTTGGTAGGCAGCAGATATTCGTCCACCTCTATACCATCCAAATTTTCCTCCACGGAGTATACCACTTCCACCCTTTTCAGGGTAAATTCGACATTGCTGGTGAGGGAGTTATAGACCAAATCTATCGCAGTATCTATGGGGATAATTTCTGTGTAGGCTTCCTCATCCTTCGTTTCCATCATGCGATAAATTCCATACACCGAATCTACATCATCCGTTTTAACCATCACGCCATCACCGGAAATAAACTTGCGCATCCCAGAATCCTGATAGGAAACGCCCAGGGGAAAGTAGTCGAACAATATTCCATTATAGCTGGCAGTGGTCTCAAAACGGTATCCATAGCAGCCGTTTAGCAGATCTAAAACCGAAACATTTATAACCTTTAGTTTCATCTTAGCATCTTCGCCGCCTGGGATATTTGCGATATACTCCTCAAAAAGGCGCACCGCATCCTTTATCGACATCTCTCCGTCAAGAAGCTTAAAGCTGTCCTCACTGTCCGGGGAATATTCCCCTAGAGTCTCAAAGTAATTACCCGCATCAAAAACTTCCAAAAGGCGAAAGGTTCTTCCCGTGCGCTTTGCCGCCTCCCCCTTGTTGAAGTTTGAGAGGTCATTTCCAATGGGGCTAGTAAACTCCGCGAACAGCTCCCCGTTTTCATTGTAGAAGAAGTACAGCACGTCCTCCTCATCCGCCATAATCTCATCATAGTAATCTCTTACCAAATGCAAGTCCTCTAGCAATTCCCCCTCAGCGCTCATCACCGGACGAGAATTCTCACCATAATAGCGCAGATACTCCTCCCCCAGGGTGTGGTCGGGGAAGAGATATTCAAAGGCCGCCACAAAGTCCTCGTAAAAATCCTTATTACTCTGCCTGGAGGCATACTTCAGTGTAAAATCTGAAAGGCTCTCCAAACCCTCCGGCACGGAAATCACCAAATCCTCCGCCACCGTCCAGTTGGGAATATCTGCCGCCGCCGCCTCCACTAAAGCTTTATCCGCTTTCAGCTCTGACAGGGGGATGGTGTCCACGGGTGAGATTTGTTCTGTTCCCGCAACCGAGCTTTCCGTTGTCAAAAACGGAACCTCGCTACCAGTTTCAGAAGCACTGCTGCCAGCAGCAGCGCAGCCAATTAAACATACACCCAACAGGCCTTCCAATAGAAAGCAAAATTTTTTTTTCATAGCCCCCCCAAAAAACTGATCATGCACTAATCAAGTATCGCAACAACGGTGCCGCTACATATAAAAATATCCCCAAGTTTGTTTGTATTTGCACCAAACGTGTAAGTTATGCCATCGACCCCACCGCTGACGGAAGGGTTACACCATGCAGAGCCAATGTCAGTAATCGTTACTGCGGGCATTGTATGTTTTACACAATTTATATTTATTGTTCCAGTTGCGCCATTAACACTATGACTTACGCTATTGCAATAGATATTTGCTCCATATGTAGAATATTTAACTGTTGCTCTGCCTATCACATCAGCCGCTGCTCCTGCATTTGCAACCCATACACGACGCGCGCTCCAATCCGCACTTTCAGGATATGGATCAGCATTGGCCTGCACAGCAGTACCCATTACCATACACATTACCGCAACACATGACAACACCCTTCTAATACCTTTGTTCATATCAAACCTCCTTATAATTTATATCCAAATAATAGCATTCTATTTTTCATTTGTCAATACATGCTATTTATATTTTTATCAAAATATTCCTTCACGCTTATTCTTTACTTTGAAGGTCCGGCCGCCGGATAGGCGGCATCAATTCAGGTATGCCAAGTGCGCCCGCCAGACTTTCATGGTACAGTGGTTTGTCCGGCCGCCGGGCGCATGAAGGTTTACTCTGAATGTCCGGCCGCCAAACACGCCTGTTTATCGCTGCATATACATGCTTCGGTCCGGGAAAATGAGAAAGAACAGATAGGGGAATTCGGGTTTGCGTCATTTTTTATGGCCTGAAGTATTGATTTTTGGAGATTATCACACCAAACGGTGCAGGAAGTTTGATTTCAGATTGCAATACAGCACACGGGCAGCAGTCTGTCTAAGCATGATTTTAACATCGGCGGTTTTCCTTCAGAAAAACCTCCACCGTCCGCAAATCCTCCGGTGTTGTGACCTTGATATTGCTGTACTCCCCCTGAGTGATATGCACGGGCACATCAAAAAAGCGCTCCATGATCATGGAGTCGTCCGTAATCCCCCGGCCCAAAGGCGATCCCTGGGCCAGAGCCTTATACATCCTCTCGTGGGCCTCCCGCAGGTCTCTGTAAAAAAAACCCTGGGGAGTCTGGACGCAAAAGAGGCTGCTTCTTTCAGGCGTCTCCTTCACGCAGCCATCCGCTCCCGCAATCTTGATGGTATCCTTTACCGGCACCGCCGCAATGCAGGCCCTGAGGGCAGGAAGCTGCTCAAGCATCCGGTTTATTAGCCCCGGCGTCACCAGACAGCGGGCGCCGTCATGGATTAACACAAGCTTTGCATCCTCACAGGCCAAAAGCCCTTGATACACTGAATCGAAGCGTTCCCATCCCCCGGGCACGATTTTTTTTATCTTTTTAAAGCCTGCGGGCTCAACAATCTCTTTGAGGCAGTAATCCTCATCCCCGGCTCCTGTCACAAGTATCAGCTCATCCACATTTGACCGCTCAAAGGCCAGAATGGTGTAGTAAAGCAAGGGACGGCCCAGAACCTCAATATACTGCTTGGGGATATCGCTTTTCATCCGGCTTCCCCTGCCGCCGGCAAGAATGATTCCTGTAGATTTCATATCACTAGCGCTCTCCCAGCTTTAAATTCGGCATGGCGTTCAAGTCCAGCCCGTGGCGCACGCCCTTTTTATATTCGTAATATGCCGCAGCTCCGATCATGGCGGCGTTATCCGTGCAGAGAATGGGCTCCGGGTAATACAGGGAAATGCCTTCCTTTTTGCAGGCAGCATCCATCTGGGCGCGAAGATAGGAATTTGCCGCAACGCCCCCGGCCATAGCCAGAGTCTTAAAGCCATGCTCCTTTGTGGCCAGAATGGCCTTGGAAACCAGAGCAGAAACCACTGCGTGCTGAAAGGAAGCTGCCAGATCCGCTCGGTTTACCTCTTCTCCCGTCATCTGGGCATGGTTCAGGTAATTCAACACCGCAGACTTGATGCCGCTGAAGCTGAAATCATAGGGGGCGTCCTCAATCTTTGCCTGGGGGAAGGGAATAGCCAGAGGGTTTCCCTCCGTCCTTGTGAGCTTGTCAATCTTTGGCCCTCCGGGATACCCCAGTCCGATGGCTCTCGCCACCTTGTCGAAGGCCTCCCCCGCCGCATCATCCCGGGTTCTGCCCAGAATCTCATACTCCCCGTAGTCCTTTACCACCACCAGATGGGTATGTCCGCCGGAAACCACCAGACAGCAAAACGGAGGCGCAAGCTCCTGATGGGCAATAAAATTGGCGGCAATGTGCCCTTCAATGTGATGCACGCCGATGAGGGGCTTGCTTGCAGCAAAGGCCATGGATTTTGCAAAGGCCACCCCCACCAAAAGGGAGCCCACCAGTCCGGGCCCATAGGTGACAGCAATGGCATCGCATTCAGAAATCTCCTTTCCACTCATAGCCAAAGCTTCCCGCACCACCGACGTAATCTTTTCAATATGCTTTCTGGAGGCAATCTCCGGCACCACGCCGCCATATTCCTTGTGCAGGGCAATCTGGGTGGAAATAACGCTGGAAAGGACATTTCGTCCGTTCTCCACCACCGCGGCCGCGGTCTCATCGCAGGAGCTTTCGATTGCCAGTATTGTTACCTTTTCCTCACTCATCTTTAAATGTCAGCTCCTTCATTCTGCAGTCCTTTGCTATAATGATCTTGGGATAAATCTCCTTTAGTTCCTTTGCGTATTCCTCCGGGTGTCCCATGGAGGGGCTGTAATGGGTCAGCCATGCTTCCTCCGGCTGAGCCTTCGCACAGAGCCTGGCAGCCTCCTGCATGGTCATGTGCTTGTAGCCCCGGGCCTTCTCCTCCTTGCCCTTCTCGCCGTACATACCCTCACAGATAAAGAGATCCGCCCCAGCCGCCTGCTGGGCGATCACAGGCAGGGGTCTGGTATCCGTACAGTAGGTCACCTTGATACCCCTTCGGGGCGCTCCCAGCACCATCTCCGGCGTAAAGGTGCGTCCATCCTCACAGACCACCTCGCCCTTTTGCAGGCGGCTCCAGAATTTCTGGGGCACCTCCTGCTCCCGCGCCCGCTCCACAGAAAACTTTCCCTGTCTGGGAATCTCAATGGTATAGCCGTAGCAGGTGATCTTGTGCAGCACCTTGAAAGCTGTTATCTCATAGCCGTTAAAGGAGATGTGCTCCACATCCTCCGTAAGCTCCCGAAAATGAAGCTCAAAGGGCAGCTCCGGGGCAATCACCCTTAAGGAATTTACCACCCGCTCCAGACCCTTCGGCCCCACCATAAAAAGAGGCTCTGTGCGCTCCGCATTGCCCATGGTCAGAAGCATCCCCGGAAGGCCGCTGATATGATCCGCATGGTAATGGGTGAAGCACATGATGTCGATGGGCTTCGGACTCCATCCGGAATTTTTCAGGGCGATCTGGGTGCCCTCCCCGCAGTCAATCAGCAAGCTGCTGCCGTTATACCGGGCCATAAGGGCCGTGAGCCATCTATAGGGCAGGGGCATCATGCCCCCGGTCCCCAGCAAACAAACATCCAACATGGTATTCTTCCTTCCTAATTCAATCCCCTGTCCCAAGACATGAGCACCCCGTTCTCCCTGGGGGCCTCGTAGAAGTTCTTTCTCAGGCCAATAGCATGAAAGCCCGCCTTTTCATACAGCGCCCGGGCCGCTTCATTGCTTTCCCGCACCTCCAGAAACAACCGGTTTATGCCCAGCGTCTTCGCCCGGTCAAAAAGCGCCGCCAAAAGCCCCCGTCCCACACCTTTTTTTCTAAATTCCGGAAACACCGCCAGGTTCATAATATCCCCCTCGTCCAGGACGCGAATCATCCCCACATATCCGGCGATCCGCCCCTCCAGTTCCGCCACCAGGAAGATATACTCCGGTTTTTCCAGACTTTCCTTCAACGCCCTCTCCGACCAGGGTGTGGAAAAGCAGATTTGCTCCAGTTCTGCTATGGGGAGCACATCCAGGGACTCCATGCTTCGAATCAGCAGATTTGTGATTTCCGTTTCCATTCATACTCCTTGTGTCTGCATTTTCCATTGCATATAAAACATTTCTTGCAGGCTGCCACCTGCCAAGAAGCCGGCCGGGCTTCATTCTCACGCTCCGGTCTGCAGGCTTATGAAGATCTCTTTTCGTCCCGAAGCCGCTCCGCCTGGGATTTGCGCAGGTACTCCGGCTTATGCTCGTCCGCCGTTTCCGCAGCCCCCTGGGCCAGATAGATGGCTCCCAGCTCCGCCACCGCCCCCGCCCGCTGCCTTGCGGCAAAGGAGGGCGCAAACCGGAAGGGAATCCTAAGCCCCGTCTGAAGCTGCTCCTTATATACCGGGCAGCCATCCCCCAGAAAGGTCACCATCTGCCCCAGCTGATTCAGCTTCTCCATCAGCTCCTCCACACCCATGGGAGTCTGGGAAAGAAGGGTGTGCATATATGTGTGATCATCAATTTTTACATCTGCGGGAAAGGCCCCTCTCGTATCTTCCCCAAAGAAATATATTCCTGTATATACCTGTGCCCTCCTGGCATCCATCATGGGGCAGACCAATCCCTGGATTCCGTAGAGCTGAAAGGCCATGGCGTCCAGCGTGGGCACCGCAAGTATGGGCTTGTCCAGAGTCATGGCCAGGCCCTTAGCCGTAGCCGAGCCAATGCGAAGCCCCGTGAAGGAGCCGGGCCCTTTGGCGACGGCAATGCCATCCAGCTCCGAAAGCCGCTCCCGAATCCCCGCTGCCTCCGTAATCTCCTGAATCATGGGAAGCAGGGTCTGGGAATGGGTTTTTTTACTATTTAGAGTGTATTCCGCCAGAAGGGCGCCATCCTGCACCAGGGCAGCGGATGCCACCAGCGAGGCGCTCTCAATTCCTAATATTAACATATCTCGTCCTTTTAAGCATTGTTTAAATCAAAAAATCGAACAACAGTATGCCGCACACTTTGAGATTTACTTTTACAGAAAAATCAGCCAAAACGGATATTTTTCCGTATGATGATACCTGCCTATACGGAATATATCCGCCGAACCGAATATTTTTCCGTATGATGACATCTGCCTATACGGAATATATCCGCCGAACTGGATTTTTTTCCGTATGATAATGCCTGCCTATACGGAAAATATCCGCCATACTGGATTTTTTTCCGTATGATAATGCCTGCCTGTACGGAATATATCCGCCAAAAGAGATATTTTTCCGTATGATGATGCCTGCCTGTACGGAAAAAATTTACCAAAATGTTTTTCTTTCCGTATCTCAGTGTCAGCGACTATTGTGTTACATCATGTGATGGTTATCCTTCTGTAGTCCACTCCACGGCTCACATCCTTTTCAATCAGGACATGGCGGGCATTATCCGGGATAATCTCCTCCACAAGCTGTGCCCATTCCACTAGGCATACCCCCTCGCCAAAGAAATACTCCTCGTAGCCGATCTCGTCCATCTCGGACACATCTCCGATCCGATACACATCAAAGTGGTATAAGGGCAGACGCCCCTCCTCGTAGATCTGGATGATGGTAAAGGTGGGGCTGCTCACCGGTTCCGTGATGCCAAGCCCCTTTGCGAAGCCCTGGGAAAAAAGGGTTTTTCCCACTCCCAAATCCCCGTCCAGACAGTAAACTTCCCCGGGAAGGCACTGCTCTGCCAGGCTCCTGGCAAGATCCGCCGTCTCTTCCGGCCCATGGGTTTCATATACCATAACATCTACCATCCTGCACTTCACACCCGCCCGGCAACCACATCCCGGTCAGTCAGAATTCGGCAGTCCTTTCCAAACAAATAGTCAAATTTCAATATTGCCCGCACAATTGAAGCAGGGGATTTCCCTGATTCGGTTAAATCCCCTTCATGGTCAGTCCGATTCGCTTGCGCTCCGCATCCACGGACAGCACCTTTACCTCCACCACATCTCCCACGCTAACCACGTCCAGGGGATGCTTTACTCTCTTGTCTGACAGCTGGGAAATGTGTACCAATCCGTCCTGGTGTACCCCAATGTCCACAAAGGCCCCAAAGTCGATGACGTTGCGGACGGTACCCTTTAAGATCATACCGGCCTTTAAATCCTCCAGCTCCAGCACATCCGAGCGGAGAATGGGTTTTTGCATCTCCTCCCTGGGGTCACGGCCCGGTCTGTCCAGCTCCGCCAGAATGTCCGCCAGGGTCATGTCGCCGCAGTCCAGCTCCTTCGCCATTTTTTTTACATCCAGCTTCTTCGCAATGCCTATGTTCTTTCCGATATCCTCCCTGGAAAGATGAAGCCTGTCTAACACACGCTCCGCCAGCTCATAGCTTTCCGGGTGTACCGCAGTGGCATCCAGGGGATTCCTTGCGCCGGGAATCCGCATAAATCCGGCGCACTGCTCAAAAGCCTTGGGCCCCAGCTTCGGAACCTTTAGCAAATCCTTTCTGGCATGGAAGGCCCCGTTTTCCTCCCGGTATGAGACAATGTTTTTTGCCAGGGTCTTGTTGATGCCGGACACATGGGTCAGCAGGGGCGCAGAGGCGGTGTTTACATCCACCCCCACTTTGTTCACACAGTCCTCCACCACTCCTGCCAAGGTTTCGTCCAGCTTCTTCTGGTTCATGTCGTGCTGGTACTGCCCCACGCCGCTGGATTTGGGGTCGATCTTAACAAGCTCCGCCAAGGGGTCCTGAAGTCTTCTTGCCATGGAGGCAGCGCTTCGCTCTCCCACATTGTACTGGGGCAGCTCCTCGCTGGCCAGCTTGCTGGCGGAGTAGACGCTGGCTCCCGCCTCATTCACGATCACATAGGCCAGCTCCCGGTGCATCTCCTTGATGATCTCCACGATCATCTGCTCGGATTCTCTGGATGCGGTTCCATTTCCCAGGGAGATCAGGGTTACATTGTGCTTTTCTATGAGTCTTTTTACGGTTTTCTTCGTCTCCTCCACCTTCAAAAAGGGCGCCGTGGGGAATACCAGGGCGGTATCCAGAATTTTTCCCGTGGGGTCCACCACCGCCAGCTTGCAGCCGTTTCGGTATCCCGGATCCCAGCCCAGAACCGTCTGACCGTGGATGGGGGGCTGCATTAAAAGCTGGGCCAGGTTTTTGCCGAATACCCTGATGGCGCCCTCCTCCGCCATCTCCGTCAGTTCATTTCGGATCTCCCGCTCAATGGAGGGCCAGATCAGTCGGTCAAAGGCGTCCTCCGCGGCGGCCTTTAGCACTGGGGTGGTGACGGGGTTATCTCTTACTATCAGCTTCTTATTTAAATAGGTAATAATCTTCTCTCTGTCCGTATCCACGCTCACAGTAAGCGCCTTCTCCTTTTCTCCCCGGTTTACCGCCAGCACTGCATGGCCGGGCATCCGGCTGATAGGGGTACTGTAGTCATAGTACGTCTCGTATACGGTCTTTTCCTCCGGATTCTTGCCAGCGGTGTGAAGGGTTCCCTTTTCCCTTGTGAGCTTTCTGATATAATCCCGATATTCCGCCGTTTCGCTGATACTCTCCGCCAGAATATCCGATGCCCCGGCGATGGCGTCCTGTGCCGTCTCCACACCCTTTTCTGTATCGATATACTTCTTTGCCTCTTCCTCCAGGGGAGTCTTTAACATCTGCAGGGCAATGAGGTTTGCCAGGGGCTCTAAGCCTTTCTCCTTTGCGATGGTGGCCCTGGTTCTCCTTTTGAGCCTATATGGCAGGTACAGATCCTCCACCGCCGCCTGGGTCATGGCCTCGTCGATCTGTTTTTTTAGCTCTTCGGTCATCTTGCCCTGCTCCGTGATGGAGGAGATGACCTGCTCCTTCTTTTCCTGGAGGTTTCGCAGGTAGCTCAGTCTTTCCGCCAGGGTTCTGATCTGCTCATCGTCCAGTCCTCCGTGGGCTTCCTTCCGGTATCTGGCGATAAAGGGGATTGTATTGCCCTCGTCAATGAGCTTGATCACCGCCTCCGCCTGTTCCTTTCGGATTTTCAGCTCCTCTTTGATTATTCCTGCTATATCCATGGCAACCTCCAGCGTGCTTCTTTTCGCATTTGGAGGTATTATATCAGAATCCACACGGGATGTCAAAACTTTCTATGCAAACGCCCCAGAGTCAAAGTGACGGAATATTTTTCATCTTTATGGGTTATGTGGCATTGACTCCTAATTGTGGTCTGCAATTTGCTTTTCAACGCCCATTCCATGCGGCCTTTCATCTTGCCGCTCTCGCTGGCTCTGGCTCTCTCTTTCAGCTTTTTATTTTCTTCCAGCAGGTCATTTATCGTGACCTTGTATTTCCTCAACTGCCCGGAAAAGTTTTCCATTTGGGGGAACCACTTTTTCAGCATGACAAGGACTTCCTTTTTCTTCTTTCCGGCGTTAGCTGGATTGATACCCTCCAGCGTGGCTTCAATCGCCCTCGCCTGTTTGGAGAGGTTGACGGCCCGTGCCGCATATCCATAAAGTCGGAAATCGCCCAGAAAAACTACCTATTTCCATGCTCTCGGAATTGTGGTAGAATAAAAGCACTAGGGCAATAAATTGGGATTGAACAAAATCGCTATGCCACAGCCTTGGCAGGCCATCGCGCAGCGATTTTGTTCAATTCCAGTTTATCGGGAAGATAGCAAAGGCGGGAAAGCCTTAAAATGGCTTCCCGCCTATTTCTTTCTTGAGAGAAAAATCCGTCTGCTTTTCCGGGCGTATGGCTACATGCTTGGGACACTTTGAATACATACATTTACCAGTCACATCTTTTAATCTAAACCTTCATGCGCCCAGTGACCTGACATACCGCCGTACAATGAAAGTCTGGCGGGCGCACTCGGCATACCTGAATGGATGCCGCCTATCCGGCGGCGGGACTTTCAAAGTAAAATCTCTCCTTCCGTGGAAATCGTAAAGATCTGCCATGGAATAAACTTGCCGCTGTTTTTCAGCGCCTGTTTTGCTGCATTTTCAATTCCGCCGCAGCAGGGAACCTCCATACGCACCACGGTAAGGCTCTTAATATCATTGTTTGATATGATGGCAGTCAGCTTTTCGGTGTAATCCACCATGTCAAGCTTCGAGCATCCAACAATACAGATTTTGTTTTTGATAAAATCGTTGTGGAAGTTTCCATAAGCGTAGGCGGTACAGTCAGCGGCAACCAGCAGGTTTGCCCCGTCAAAATAAGGGGCATTGGGCGGAACTAGTTTTATCTGCACGGGCCACTGGGATAGCATCGAAGGATTATGGCTGGTACAAGCAGCGCCACTCGTATCTGTGCTTTTGGAGCTGATTGCTTTTGCCTTCGTGCCGGGGCAGCCGCAGGCAAGGGGCGGCATTTCTTTTTTCTTTGCTTTCTTTACTGCTTCCTCATCATAAGCAAGGGCTTCTCTTTCTTCAAAGGTGATGGCGCCCCTAGGGCAAGCTGGCAGGCAGTCCCCCAGCCCATCGCAGTAATCCTCCCGAAGCAGCTTTGCTTTGCCCTCAACCATGCCGATTGCCCCTTCATGGCAGGCAGCGGCGCATATTCCGCACCCATCACATTTTTCTTCGTTGATGCTGATAATTTTTCGTATCATTGGGTATCCTCCTTGACGTTCTGA
Organism: uncultured Lachnospiraceae bacterium; assembly: GCA_944381475.1. Classification (GTDB taxonomy): domain Bacteria; phylum Bacillota; class Clostridia; order Lachnospirales; family Lachnospiraceae; genus UBA4292. The sequence continues at coordinate 15,965 of CALWLH010000064.1, forward strand.
ATGTATTATAGTACCATAAAAGAAACAAGTCGGTTGTATTTACAACAGAAAGAGGGCATTATGCAGCAATACATGCAAATCCTGAAAAATACGAAATTATTTTCCGGTGTAAGGGAAGAAGAAATCGAGACGATGCTCATCTGTCTCGGCGCAACGCTTCATCAATATAAAAAAGGCGACTATGTTTTCCGCACAGGAGAGTATATTCACAATTTAACGGTGTTGGTGGAAGGCAGCCTCCATATACAAAAGGATGACTATTGGGGAAACCGTGCAATTTTAGGCCACATAGCTGTTGGTGAAATGTTTGGCGAGGCATATTTGTCGCCGGACAGCGGCCCGCTGCCAAATGACGTGGTTGCCCTCAAGGATAGCTGTGTTATTTTTTTTGATGTGGACCGCATTCTTTCAGTATGCACTTCGGCCTGTAAATTTCATTCCCTTACCGTAAAAAATCTGTTTTTTGCGGTATCCGAAAAAAATAGAAGGCTGGTGGCCAAGCTGGGTCATATTTCAAATAGAACAACACGGGAGAAGCTGCTCTCCTATCTTTCGGACGAGGCCAAGCGCAGCAAAAGCTCCTCCTTCTTCATCCCCTTTAACCGACAGCAGCTTGCGGATTTTTTATCAGTTGATCGCAGCGCCATGTCAAATGAGCTTTGCAAAATGAGGGATGAGGGGCTGATGGAGTTTAACAAGAATCACTTCACACTGTTATAAAGCCCGCCTGTATTTTCCAGGCGGGCTGCCTGATCCCCCACCGAAAAACTGTCAAGAATGCCAAACCTACTCCGTATAATACTGGGCCTGGGCCTGCCAGAGCTCATGGTACTTCCCCTGCTCATCTGCCAAAAGCAAAGCGTGGCTGCCCTGCTGAATGATGCGGCCCCTGTCAAACACTAAAATCTCATCGCAGAACTTGCAGGAGGAAAGACGATGGCTGATGTAGATGGCCGTTTTGTCCCCCACAATCTCGTCAAAGCCTGCGTAAACCTGCGCTTCCGCCACCGGATCCAGGGCCGCGGTGGGCTCGTCCAGGATGATAAAGGGCGCGTCCTTGTAAAGGGCTCTGGCAATGGCGATCTTCTGGGCCTCGCCCCCGGAGACATTCACCCCGTCCTTGTCATAATCCTTGTAGAGGTAGGTTTCTATGCCCTTTTGCATCTTAGCGAGATTTTCTGCAAAGCCCGCCTTATGAAGGCAGTCCATCACCCTTTCCTCATCATAATCCATGCCGGAGGCCACATTCTCCCCCAGCTTTAGGGAAAAGAGCTTAAAATCCTGGAACACCACCGAGAAAATGTTCATATACTCTCGATAATTGTATTTGCGGATATCAATGCCATTTAAGAGGATCGCGCCCTCCGTGGGGTCATAGAGGCGGCACAGGAGCTTGATAAAGGTGGTCTTGCCGCTGCCGTTTTGTCCCACCACTGCCAGACGCTTTCCGATCTCAAACTTCATGCTCACATTCCTTAGGGCATACTGGCTGCTGCCCGGGTATTTGAAGGACACATTTTTAAACTCCACCTGGTAATTTCTGTCCCTGCGCTTTTCCACAGTCAGACTGCCCTGATACATCTCATTGGGAATATCCAGGAATGCAAACACCTGCTCCAGAAAGGAGGCGTTGTTTCTCATATCTCCCAGGGTGGAGATCAGGCTGGAGACGCCGCCGGATAACTTGGTGATGGAGGCCACATACTGGGTGACGGCTCCCAGGCCGAAGGCTCCCGCCCAGGCCTTCAGACAGACATAGGTGTAGGCCAGTCCAGTAAATATCACGGATACCGCTCCAGAGGCTGCCCGGTATAAGCCCATGGATCCCCGGGCTAATCTGGCAAAGATGCCCTTTGATGAAAAGGTGCCAGTCTTATTTCGATTATGCTTGTCACATATCAGGTCCTGCCTGTAAATGCGCACATCCGCAGCGATCTCATTTTTGTATCCCAGAAATCCAAAAAAACAAATAAACGGTTGCCCATAGTATGCCTATCCGCATAAAGCGCCCAGTAGCTGCCGGCTTTATTAGATAGGGCGGGCGCCCCGCAGGTGATGATAAGCATCAGGATAATGATTATCAGAGCCGTCAGGGGGTGGTTTAGCCAGCCGTAGCTGCCCGTTTCCTTAAAAACCGTCCCATAAAACAATGGTATTGTCATAACAACACCGCCCACAAGGGTCAGCAGGGAGGATACCAGTGCATCGCAGTTTTCTATAACCCGCCTAAGCCCCCAGCCTCCGCCGTTTTCGTTCTGACGTATCTTAGAGAGCAGATCCATGTTTTCTGTATTATCCAGATTACCATAATCCATATCAAGAAGCTTTTCCCCATACAGCATCTCCACCTTATACCACAGCCCGGCTTCCTGGGTCATCTTCCACTTGTTTAAAAAGGCTGTCACCAGCCCTATCCCTGCTCCCGCCCCAAGTATGACCCACACCAGCATTTTAATCCTGGCCTCATCCCTGTTTTGGGAAATCTCATCTATCAGAAGGGCCATGAGATAGATGCCCGCATAGGGGGTCAGCGCCGTCCACACCGTATGGATAATCCTAGACAAGATCATCCGGGGATCGTGCCTGTAAAACATTCTCAGTGCCCGGCTGTTCAGCGAGAAGGTTTCCCGCCAGGTTTTTAATTTTTTACCGTTCATCTTTTTCCTCCCCCTCCCGGTAATATTTGCTTTGAAGCTCGTACAGACCGGCGTACCTTCCTCCCAGTCTTAAAAGCTCCTGGTGGGTGCCCTCCTCAATGATTTCTGCATGGTCTATCATGATAATGCGGCTGCAAAAGCGGGTGGATGCCAGACGATGGGAAATATAAACGGAGGAGCGATCCCGGGTCAAGGCGTTGTATTTTTGATAAAGATCGGATTCGGCTATTGCGTCCAGGGCTGCCGTGGGCTCATCCAGGATAATAAAGGGCGCATCCTTGTATAATGCCCTGGCCAGCATAAGTCTTTGTGTTTCCCCTCCGGATAAAAGTATGGCATTTTCGTAAACCTCTCTGTTAAGATATGTCCCATATCCCTCCGGCAGACTCTCTATCTTTTCCTCAATCCCTGCTTTTTTAGCACACTGTCTGACAAGCTCCATATCAATCCCCTCTTCCCTCTGGGCAATGTTTTGTGCAATGGTTCCCGCCAGAAGGGAATAATCCTGAAACACTGCGGAAAACATGGCATAATAATCCTTTCTGTTATACTCCCGGATATCTTTTCCGTTTAGGAGCACCCTGCCCTGTGTGGGATCAAGCAGACCGCAAATCAGCTTTACCAGAGTGGTTTTTCCTGCGCCGTTAAGTCCCACCACCGCCAGCTTTTCTCCCGGATGGAGAGTCAGATTGATATCTGTCAGCACATCCTTTCTGGCTCCGGGATAGCGAAATGACACATTTTCCATACGTATTTCATAGCTTTCCCTCTTATCCGCCTTTAGGGGCAAACCCTGCTCAAAGAGGAAGGGCTCCTCATATTCCAGGCACTCCCTGACCGTGGAGATATCTAAGGACTGCCTGTACAGGGTGCCAAAGCTCCCCATGATTCCGCTGACCCACCGGGAAAACCCATCCACCACATTTAACAGAAGCAAAAATTCAGTCACTCCCAGTCCCCCGGAAAACAGATTTTGGATCAGAAAAAAATATGCCAGGGCATTTCTGACAAATGCCAGCGTCAAATCCGCTATCGCCGCCCAGACATATACCCCCTGGGCTTTTTTGTGAAAAGCCATATATGCCCCCATGGCCTTTTCCTGCAGCTCCCCAAGCCAAAGGCCCAGGCCAAAAATCCTTATATCCTTTGCCGCTCCCAAATCCTTTGCGGTTTTTGATATATACTCCATGTGCCTCACATACTCCGCCTCCTCATCCCGGTGGCGGTAGCCATAGCCATTTAAGTAATTCCCTATAAAGTATCCGGTGACGGTGGTCAAAAGAATCACCGCCAGGATAAGAGGCTGTACCCTGGTTAACAGGCTGACATAAATTACAAATCCCAGGATATTAGTCGCAAGATCTGTGAGGGTCCCCCATATGGCCTCGGTGGCTCTGTCATTTGAATTCGTACAATGAAGTGCTTTGGTCAGCAGCTTTTTAAAACGCTCCTCCTCCAGATTTGGGCAGGAGGTGGTTGCCGCCTTTCTGTTAAGCAGTGTGATAAGCTCCATGCGGACGCTTATCCTGCCAAACATTGTATTGGCATCGACGTATTTCAGAGCTCCCGTCACAAGCATTAAAGCCAGAACAAATCCGCCTATGGTTATGAGCAGCTCTGTCAATGCCACATGGCGCTCCACCCCGGAGAGAATGGACGGAGCAATATACAGGTTTACCAGATTGTGACAGACCCTGAGCACAGTCAGCAGAAGACATAAAACAGGCACCTTCTTCTCGCCGTTTAAAAAAGCCAGCTTTACCATAAACCAGGTATTTTGGGCCATGTTGTACTTTGGCCTTCTATTTTTTGAGACTGTAAGCGCCTCTCCTTATTTTTGCTCATGGATTCCACCTTCCCTTCATACCACATCCTACCACATGAAGAAGCCCCCGGCACATTCCGGGGGCGAATTGTACTGTTTGGGGGATGAATTGTCATCACACCTGGGGAAGCAGTATCTCTGTTGTGAAGGCGCCGTCCTCGCTGTTGCGGCTGATATAGCCCTCCAGCCTTTCCACAATGGCGTCGATGCGGACAAGGCCAAAGCCGTGTCCCTCCCCCTTTGTGCTGCGAAAGATATTTCCTTCCTTTTTCAGCTTCTTCCCGGCGGTAAAATTGGTGAAGGAGATATAGAGCTGGGTGTTTTTCATATCCATATACACCCGGATCAGGCGTTTTTCCTCCGGAAGCTTTTCGCTGGCCTCGATGGCATTGTCAAAGAGATTGCCGATAATGCAGCACAGATCAATCTCCGAGGATTTCAGCTTCAGGGGGATATGGGCATCCGCCACCACCTGGATGTGCTTTGCCTTTGCCAGTGAGATCTTCGAGTTAAGAATAGCGTCTGTCATGGGATTTCCCGTCTTGATCACCGTATCCACCCTTGTCAGATCCTCATCCAGCAAATTCAGATACCTTTTTATGCTGTCCCAGTCTCCCGCCGCCGCATAGGCCTTCATGGTCTGGATGTGATTGCGATAGTCATGCCGCCACCCCCTGATCTGGCGGTACATGTTGTCCACCTCCCGGTAATGGGTTTCTATCAGCTCCCGCTGATAGGCGGCAATCCTTTTATCCATGTATTTTGAAAAAAATCCCATCTTTACCTCTCTCCGACGCACTTGCTGCGTCATCATGGTAGATTTGGAGGTTTGCCTCCAGGCTTCACTCCATGTTGATGATCGCCCTGTTTACACCCTCGTAGGCGCCTCTTGGCAGAGCAATGACGCTCCCGTCCCTGAGCTTAATCTCATTTTTCGTGACCCGGCTGATCTGGGTTAGGTTCACCAGTGCCGAGCGGCTTACCCGGTAAAACCGTTCATCCAGCTCCCCCAGGGTCATTTTTATGGTCAGATCCTCCACCCCATGAATGGTCACATAGTTTCCAAAGACCTCTGCGTACCGGATTTGGTATACGGGGATACGAACCATCTCCCCGTCCATCTCCAGGTTTAACACCTTCTCATTTTTCCTCAGCTTTTCTGCCGCCCTGTCCAAAACTTCAAAGAGCTTTTCCCTCTTCACGGGCTTCATCAGGTAGTGAAGGGCTGCCACCTCGTAGCCTTCTTGAATATAATCGGAATATCCCGTAATAAAAATTATCTGGAGGGTGTCGTTGTCCTGCCTTAGCCTTTTTGCCATGGTCACCCCGTCCATGGCCCCCATCTCGATATCCAGAAGCAGAATATCATAGTCCTTTTTCTCCGCATAGTGAAAGAGGAAGTGTTCCGCAGAGGGAAAGTCAGATATATTCACTCCATAGGCCCTCTCTGCGCCCCACTGCTTAGCCATACCGGCTATATATGCCCTGTCTGCGTCTGAATCGTCACAGATTGCAATCTTATATTCCATATTTACCCCTTTCTGACGCACTTGCTGCGTCATCATGGTAGATTTGAAAGTTTACTTTCAAACTTTCCGTCCTCGTTTTGGAATATGGCATATGCCAGTCTCATTAATAAACCTTATTGCAGACCTTACAGGATTCTATTCGTTATAAGGACCTTTTTCAAGACCTTTTTTGACTTTTTTGCATCTTTAGGGCAAGGATGAGCCCCCGGGCTGTAAGCTGGACGCAAGGCTTTTAGAGTGCAGAACCCTGCAGACCATTATTCAGACCCTGGTGATGGGAAGGTGCAGCGATCCATAGAAAATGGCCGTGATTAACCCATCACGGCCATTACACCGGAAATCCATTATCCCGCTGCTCCCCTCTCCTTCTCACTAAAATATTTAATTTTATACCGAACCAATGACCATTCCCAGCACCCACCAGCCAAAAATCTGCTCCAGCTGGACAGTAAAATAATACCAGATGTAGATAAATTCCCGTCTGATAACATTCATCTATACTTCCTCCTTTACAAAATCAGCTAGAAGTCCTGCGCCATTAAGATTGCTCTGTTCCTCCGCTGCATGCAGCCGGCATGGAAATACATTAAACATAAGTCCTGTTTTATCAAGCCAGTTTTGCAAAATTGCCCTCAGATTTTTACTACTATCATTAAGCACACCCAGTGCTTCCCTCACATCTGCCCCTGGGCACAGTCTGGCTATGTCTCCCCGCAGATTCCCCTTGACTCCGCCGCAGTGAGAATAAAAGGGCAGAATTACTTTTCCGGACAAATCGTTCTTATATAACCATGAGGCCAGGGGCGGCGCAATTGTCCCGCACCAGTTGGGAGAGCCGACAAAAATAACCTGATAAGGCCGCGGCGACCTGGCGCCGGGCAGGAGACGGGGATGGTACCCGGAATGAAGCTCTTGTTTTACCTGTTCCAGCAGCTCAGGGAAAGCCATCGGATAAGGCTGCCAGGGATGGATTTCACACCAGTCACCGCCGGTGATTCCTTGCAGTTCCTGTGCAATCTGATGGGTGTTGCCCGAATAGGAGTAGGAGACGATCAATGGAGGATTCATTTTTACGTTGACCATTGCTCAGTCTGTCTTTTCCTTTCCGAAGGACATGCACTTGCCGATTACATCACCAGTTCTCAAATATTCATAAGTAGGCATTTCAAATAATACCGGCTTAAGGGCGTGATAATTGATTTTCCCATCCTCATTCAGCGCCTTTTCCTCTGCATAAGTAGTGTCAATGGTGCAGATAAAGCTCTCAAACCCTTTTGTTTCGTAGATGTCTTCCACGCTGCACACCATGGTTACCGGCGCCTGGGTAATCATCGGCACTCCTGCGTCGTCCACCACATAATCAAATAATGCCGACTTATCTTCCCTGCTGCCGCTGACGCACCCGGAACGGTCTGCCTTTGCAAGCATGTCCTCATCTACAATGTTGATGGAAAGCTTTTTGTTTTCTTTAATGCCCTTGTTGGTATAGTGGGCAGCTGCCAGGCTGACCATCACATGGTCATGACCGATGATGCCAAGATGTCCCACCAGGAGCCAATTTGGCTTTCCATTCACCATAGCCCCTACGACAACGAGGGGGGTGGGATACAGTGCCAGTGCGTTTCCAATGTTCCTTTTCATGATTCGTAACCTCCTGAAAATGTTGAAAGCTTAACTGCGATATTGCCGGAGGGGGAAGCCCCCAGCGCCTCATAAATGGCCATTAGCCCTTCGGCACTAATATCAGTAGTCATATACACGGTTGGCGTGCCGGCAGATGTATCTCCAGATTCGGGCGAAGTCTCCTCTGATGCACCGTTACTTTCTTCCGATGACTGTGGCGGCTCTGACACCGGCAAACTGGTTTGTGAGGAAGCGCTCTCTGATGAAGGAGGAACCTCCTCATATGCGCACCCTGCCAATAGGCCGATACATAACAGCATCGCAAAACAGAGAACAGATAACCTTTTCATCTAAAACCTTCTTGTCGTGTTACGGCTCAATAAAGCGCTGAAGCGCCCCTCATAGGCTAGCCGTATCTTTGATTCTATCCATTGCTTCTTTCATAGGGCGGTCCGGCATTCTCTGGGTATCTAACATTTCTCTATCCCTTTTTTGGGGCTCTTTTCCCCGACACTTTCCGCAGCAGCTTAGAAGCATAATAAGCCAGGAAAATGAAGGTACCCATCATCGCAAGATAGTCCAGATAGAACAGCGGGATTGATTCGCCAAAATCCAGAAATACAAATTCCGTGCGCACCAGCATATAGGTGAGTAAATCCCGCCGGATGAACACCATAAGGCCATAGACTGCGATTCCAGCGCCAAGGATGGGGAGCAGAAGCTTACGCACATGGGAGGGCTTCTTCAGCTTCAGCGCCTTTTTAGCAATCCCCATGAACATTCCCCAATAAAGCCCCAGATGAAGCGCCATCAGGACAAATCCCCAGTAGGAAGCAGCCATGTGCAGAAGCCGCGCCATGGATATCCCGCCATGAATATCTAAAAATGCAAAGACATGATTGGAAAGCATGATACCACTGACCATCAGACCGATCATGGAGAGGAACACCAGCAAATCTATAATCAGCTGAAAGATGCGGGAGGGAGCGTACTTCCCATGAAGCAGATTTTTATACCAGCCGGCGTTGAGAATGTGATGGACAATAAACAACAGGAACATCCCGGCTCCCGCCCACTCATGCGCCGCATCGCCCCAAAACTGATAGCCCATTAAAAAGAGCAGCCCCAGCGTCATCAGAATATCGATTACAATTTTGAAAGCAGCTTTTGGCTTCATGGGTTTTTCCTCCTTGTCTTTTCAATCACATCAGATTCAAGCTGCGACTTCCTCAGAGGCTCCATCTACCCTGCTTCCAGAAACATGCAGGCCTTCCAGAATGGCGGCGCCAGGTGCGCTGTCAGGCAGCTTGTCCAGGCTCCGTCCAAATCCGCTGCCGCCGCTGGTGCAGAAAGGAACGAGGGTCTTGCCGTCCCAATCATAGGCTTCCAGGAAGGAATAGATCAGCATGGGAGCATCACTCCACCAGTCGGGATAACCCACAAACACCACATCGTAGCTATCCCAGTTTTCCACCTGCGCGGCTAGCTCTGGGCGGGCATTATCCGCCTGCCAGCATTCCCCTTACTTCAATCGGTTTCCCAAATTGTACGCCTGCTGCGGGAA
>CALWLH010000065.1 GCA_944381475.1 uncultured Lachnospiraceae bacterium
GGCTTATCCTTTCAAAATTTAGTTTACAGCTTACATCTGAGCAGCTGTGCGAGCAATATACGCTTGTACTTGTCACAGCTCATTTCAGAGACAGCCGCAAATCCTGCTACCGGTGAAGCTGTTCCAAGACCTGTCTGTAAATCGTCTCAAGCCCCGGAACTGTCTCAGATAGCAGTACGTCCAGTCTGGTTTCCAGCTCACTGGCCTTTTCCCGCTCCTTCATCAGTCTGGTATTCACCAGCACATTCAACGCTGCCGCCTTTATGGCTGCCGCGCCAAGAGCTGCCGCACAGCCTGCGTCGGAAACGGCCAGCCTGCTTCCCTTCTCAGCCGCTGTCTTAATCAGAGGCACCAGCTCTGATACCGCCTGACAGATATGCAAGGGCGGCAGCGCTGCATTCTGAAGGCACTGTTCCAGAATTCTTTCCCGCTCCCTTAAAAGCTCCTCTGTATCCTTCGGAAGGCTGTATGCCCTGGACAGCGGTTTAAAAGCCTCTGCATCCTCCGCCATATATCCTACAAGGCGCTCCCGTAAGTCACAGAGCGCCTGCGCTGTCCTTTGGATTTCCTGCTCCACATCCGCATAGCGCTTCTTGCCCTCGGTCAGCGAACACACCATCTGGGCAAGCCCTGCAGCAAGAGCTCCCGCAAGGGCGCTGACGCCTCCTCCTCCAGGTACCGGTGCCTTGGAGGCAAGTTCTGAGAGATATATTCCAATCTGCTGCTCTTTATAATCCATCACCTGTTCCCCCGCTCTAAAACGTTTTCGATATTGTTTAATTATACACGAAACCTGCAAAATGTAAAGCAGAATATAAAATCCCATTTCTATGAAGGCACTCATTTCAGGTCTGCGAATTATTCTACAATAATTTGCAAAACTGGTGCGGGATCTTTTGTTTTTTTCCTTGTTTTTCGTCATTAAGCATTGTATAATAAAGCGATTTTTGAATTGCATCCATTAGGATGTCAATGACAATGAGAAAAAAGGAGCCGACGCCCTCTTTTTCCTTACAGAATAGGGGGCGTCCCCTGTTGAGAATAAAATTTCTAAATTATACAGCTTATAGGAGTTGGCATGAAAAAGCTTGAAGACCGCAACGGATTTTCTTTAGTTGAGCTGATTATTGTTCTCGCGATTGTAGCCGCGCTGGCAGGATTGCTGGTGCCGCAGTATTTAAGATATGTAGAGCGGGCACACCTTCAGAAAGCCATTACAAACGCAGAAATTGTGTCGGACGCACTGACTGCCCTTATCACCGATGAAGCGGCCAACAATACAGAGCTGTACGCTCAGCTGTTAAACGCCGTATCGGGCACTGGTGACAGCAGTCATCAGCCGCAGGATTATCATGGTCAGAATGCCGTAAAAATTGATCTGTCCCTGGCAGCCTCCGATGCTCTCGCACAGCTTATACTAAATGAAATCGGCGAAAGCGACTTAAATGGCGCCATATACTTTTTTGTCAACGACAATATCCCCTCATTCAGCTATGAGATGAAGGAGGGCCGGATTGCGGTGGATTACAACCCTCCCGCCAGTCTTTCCGCCTCCCGCGATTATGGGCTCATAGAGGGTGATTACGGCGCGTACTACATAACTGATTAATCGGAAAAACGGCAAACGCAGCAAGGGGCCCATACCGCAGCACAGTGGTATGAGCCCTTTTATTCTGCTTTTTATTCCTTCTACCAGCTAACCGTTCCAGCGCTCCGGCTTCCAGGGCAGATATTCCAGTCTCAGTCCTGAAAACCTCGCCGTGTTTTCGCCAACCGCATATAATCCAAGCATCACCCCTGTAAAACCGCCGCAGACCTCGCTTGACAGGTATTTACTGCGACCAACGCCCAGATCCGCTTTCTTTCCCTGTACCTCAGCGCTGAAATAGTAATTCAAACTGTCGGCATGGATTATCAGCCTTGCTTTTCCAGAGGACGCCGGAAGCACTGTCTGCTCATGGTGTACGCCTCCGATGTTCAGACGCAGTATAATCTCATATCCCTCATCTGTCTTCCTGAGAGCAGCATCATAGTGTTCATCCTCACAGGAGTAGACCGTAATCCCTGCCTCCCCCACGTCAAGAGAAAGCTCCACCTCCATCACCATATTAAAATCCCTCTGGCGCAGGCCGATAAAGGTTGGCGTATCCGCCTCATCCAGTGTCACGCTGCTGCCGTGAAGAACCGCCTCACCGCTTCCCAGCTCGTAATTTTCCATAACAGGATGGCGCAGATATGCCCAGTCAATGGCCCACTCTGTATTTTCAAAGGTATACAGCTGTCTTCTCTCCTGGACGAAGCTGCCTGCATTCTCATACTCCCAGTCGGCAGTGCCGTCCTTTCCCGCAGTAAACCAACCATCCTCACCGAACTGTACCGGTATCATAAATACCTCCCGTCCAAGGGTATGGTATGGCTGCCATATATGGATCTGCCTGAAGCCCAGGCACAGGATATGCCAGTCGCCATGGACATCCTGGATAAGATCCCCATGACCGATGCCCTGCATGATCTCCGGCGCCTTATTTCTGTTGGTAAGCACAGGATTTTTCGGATATCCCTCAAAGGGACCCCACACGCTTTTTGACCGGGCATAGGTGACCATATGTCCATACTCGGTGCCCCCCTCCGCAGCCATCAGATAATACTCCCCATTGATCTTGTACATATGGGGGCTTTCCAGATATCTGCCGCCGCTGCCCTGCCAGATGCATACGCCGGGGGTCAGCTTCCTTCCTGTTTTGATGTCAATCTCGCACTGAATAACACCGCTGTTCCCATTTTGATCTGTGCCATTGCTGATAAAATAGGTGTGCTCTCCATCAAACAGCAGAGACGGATCAATCCCTCCCTGATCCACGTAAACCGGATCAGACCACTCTCCATAAATATCATCCGTATACACGTAAAAATTTTGATGTGTGGTATCGTTAGTGGTAACCATGTAAAACCTTCCCTCATGGAAGCGTATGGTGGGAGCAAACACACCGCCGGAGCTGTTGATTTTCTCCAGCATCACCTGATTCTTCCTGGTAAGCACATAACCGATCTGCTTCCAGTTTACAAGATCCCCGCTCTCAAAAAGGGGAACGCCCGGAAAATACTGGAACGAGCTGTTTACCATATAATACTTACCGTTTGCATATGTAACGCTTGGATCCGGGTAAAAGCCCCGGACAACTGGATTGATGTATTTCATATGTCACCTCATCCTCTATGAATAGCAATTTCTCAATCACCTGAGATTAAAACCAGTTCATATGATACCACATATCAATTCCAAACGCAATCGCTAATAATCCCACTGGCTTCCCTGATGGATGGGAGGAACCTGGGGACTGAGCGTTCCAAAGTTATATCCGCACTCCTTCAGCTTTTTGAGAATTCCGGGAAGAGACGCCGCGGTGGTTTCCTTACCCGCTGCATCATGCATCAGCAGCACCGGATGCTTTCTGGGAAGAGTGGTTTTTATAGCCTCTTCATAGGACTGCTGGGCTGTCACCGTTCCTCCATCGCCATTTACTGCATTCCAGTCAAAATACTCCATACCGATGCTTTTAAGAAATGCTATCGCCTGATTTATGACAGTGGAATTACAATGCGGGCCGGTGCTTCCGCCCGGGAATCGGTAAACCATGGGATAAACCCCGGTAACATGATAAACATAATCATATACCTTCCTAAAATCGGCAAGCCAGTTATCGAAGGACGCATATATGGTCTTATAGACATGACTTGCAGTATGTATCCCAATGGTATGACCACGCTTGACGATCTCCCGGTACATATTTTCATATTGGGGCTGATATGTCACAAAAAAGGTTGCCTTCACCCCATATTCGTCCAAAATATCCAGTACCTGCTCTGTCAGATAGGACGGCCCATCGTCAAAGGTAATGTAAACGGTTTTACCGCTTACCGGCGGCGTAACCACGGCTGCTGAGCTTTCCGGTCTGGCAGCTTCTATACTGGCGGCAATGCTCTCCTGCCTGGACGCCTCCGCACTGGCGGCGATGCTCTCCTGCCTGGATGCCTCCGCACTGGCAGCGATACTCTCCTGCCTGGACGCCTCCGCACTGGCAGCCACACTTGCCTCATATTGCTTACGTTCCAGCTCCCTCTGCAATTGCTTGATCCGCAAAAGCTCCTGTTCATTCTTCAGCTGCAGGGATTCCATATCACAGGACGCCTCAAGAAGCAATTTCAAAGCATCCTCCGCCTGCTTGTCCAGCTCTGCCTGCAGGCGCTGTTCCCAATCCATCTGGCTTGCCAGAGCCGCGCTTTCATCCTCAGCGCTTTCCAGAAGCACCTCCAATGATGCGATATCCGCCGCAAGCCCCCTTATGCTGCCGCTCTGCTTCTCCATCTGTTCTTCCTGAAGCTTTTTCTGATTATTCCAGTACAGCCATGTATTCAAAACCATCCCGCATACTGCCAGAAAAACAGCAGTCATGGACATAAGCAGGATTCTGTACATCCTTTTTCTTTTTCTCATTCCCCTAATCCCCCGAATAGGCTACCGCTCCATATGTTCCAGCTGATTTTCCACCTCTCGCTTTTTCTTCTGCAGCTCCTGCTGCCTCAGCTGCTCCTGTTCAAGCTGCCTTAACAGCTCCTCATACTGGTATTCCCTTTCCTTACATTCCCTGTCGGAGACAGAGTTGCTCTCATTCAGCTCCCCCAGCCTGCTTTCCTCCTGTATATTTTGATCAATGCATTGCTGCAGCAGCTCCTCTATACTGCTCCGCTGTTTTTCCAGCTCATCATATGCAGCCTCTGCTTCCTGTATTGCGGTCATCCGCACCAGAAACTGTCCCTGCTCATTGGTCCTAATAAACAGCCCCACAATACCCATGACAGCGATGCCGCTTCCCACCAGACATACAGCGCCCAGCTTCACATGATTTTTTATTTTATCTTTCATCCCCCTCACACCCTTTTGTTTCCTTCGTATTTTCTGTAAACCCCTGCTCCGGATAAAGATCTGAGATAATCTGGCAATCAGACCTTCACATGCAGAGCATGAAAATCTAACTTTTTAACCTTGGTAAAATCTTATCATATATTGATTATGTTTCTTTATCTTTTTCTTGTGAATTATTTTAACATATGTTAAATATTTTAATCTTTTCCTCTGTTCAGAACCATCAAACAGGCTCCCTTTTATATTTTTCCTTTTCCAGTCTGGAAAACATCCGAATCAGAAGGATAACAGCCACCAGAGCAAGAATCACCTCCGCCACTGTCTGGGCATAAGCCAGTCCATACAGCGGGAACAGCTGGTTCAGAATGATCAGCGCGGGAATTTCCAGCACCACCTTCCGAAGAAATGCCATAATCAGTGACAACAGCCCCTGTCCGCAGGATTGAAATGCAGCCACTCCAAGAAAATCCATGGATATAAAGGGCAGCGCAAGACACATTCCCCGCAGAAAACTGGTGCCATAGTCCACTATGGATGGATTTTTAATAAACAGCTGCATCAGCTGGCCCGAAAACAGCCAGAATAGAACCGTGACTACTGTTAGGAAACTCAAAACCATCTTGGCTGTAAATTTAATGGTTTTCTTAGCACGGTCATAGTTCTTGCTTCCATAGTTATAGCTGATCAGAGGCGTCACCCCCTGATTCACTCCCCAGGAAATCTGCATCGGCACCATATAGATCTTATAGGCGATCCCCATTGCAGATACCGCATCCGAGCCGTATGCGGACGTAAAATTATTCAGCAGAGTCATGCCTGTTACATTCAGCAGGTTCTGTATAGCGGCAGGAATACCCACGGAGCAAATATTCAGTACAATTCTCTTCTTTGGAAACGCCATCCTCGGATTAATGCAGACATAGGTTCTACCCCGTCTTACCGCCAATAATATAAAGAAATACAGACAAGCAACACAGTTTGATATAAAGGTAGCCAGTCCCGCTCCCGCGGCTCCCATTCCAAGTCCCCAGGGCAGCACAAAAATAGGGTCCAGAATAATATTCAGCAAACAGCCGCTCATGGTTCCCACGCTGGCGTGAACAGAAGCGCCCTCTGTCCGGACAAGGTATGCCATCACAACATTTAATATGGAGGGGGCAGCGCCTAAAGTGACCGTCCAGTACAGATAGTCTGCGGTTGCACGGCTATTCTCCGGGGTTGCGCCCAGCAGCCGCAGCATGGGATTCTGGAAAGCTGTAAACAACAGGGAAAAAAGCAGGCCGCTGAACACCGACGCCCAAAATCCAAAGGCAGTGCTGCGCTTGACGGTATCATATTCCTTCGCCCCCATGGCACGCCCCATGACACTGGAGGAACCAACCCCAAACAGGTTATTGATTGCATTAAACGCCAGCAGCACCGGCGCTGCAAGGGTTACCGCCGCTGTCTCTATGGAATCGTTCAGCATTCCCACAAACCATGTATCCGCAAGATTGTAGATCACCATCACCAGACTGCTGAACACTGTTGGAACGGCAAGCTGCATGACTGCTTTAGGAATGGGAGTTTTTTCAAACAAAATGGCTTTTTGTGTGTTATCCATAAATATAGTCTATGCCTCTTTTCTTCTTAAATTCCGTCCTTTTCATGCAAGCATGAAAAGCAAGACCTTTTGACACCTGTATCAAAATATCATAATATATGTACAGCCGTCAGACAAGAATACACTCATCTGACGGCTGCAGGCTGCAACAGTCCGTTACAGCTAATATGCAATTGCGATACCGGGACAGACGGGCCTGCCCATGGCGCCATATTTTTTAATTTCAGGTCTTGGAAATCCAATTATATTATAATTTCTACTGCGCCGTCTCCTCTGAAGAAGATTTTTTAGAGCTGTTTTTTCCGATCCATGTCATGATCCACACGATGATCATGATAATCAAAATCGTTACAAAGATTCCGGTCATGCCCTTCCACATAATTTCAAGAGCGGCATAAATATTATCCATTCTGCTCATAACATACCTCCTATTATAAGAACTTCATCACCAGATCAATGATCAGACCGCCTGCGATAACGGATGCAACCTGTCCGGACACATTTGCGCCGGCTGCCTGCATGATGATCACATTGGTGGGGTCCTCCTTCATGGCCAGCTTCTGCACCACTCTGCAGGACATGGGGAATGCGGAGATACCCGCTGCACCGATCATGGGATTGATCTTATTCTTCCTGAAAAGGTTGATGAACTTTGCCAGCAGGACACCGCCCACAGAATCCATCACAAATGCAAACAGACCGATGGCCATGATCATGATGGTCTCCACAGTGACAAACTGGTCTGCCTGCATACTGAAGGAGATGGTTATACCCAGAAGAAGGGTAACAAGGTTCGCCAGTGTATTCTGGGCTGTATCGGACATGGTTCCCAGAACGCCGCACTCACGGATCAGGTTTCCGAACATGAGAAATCCTACAAGGGCAACAGACTGGGGCGCCACCATTCCCACAACCATGGTTACCACAATAGGGAAAGCAATACGCATACCCTTTGTCACAGAAGCGGGATTATAGTCCATATGAATCATGCGTTCCTTCTTTGTTGTCACCAGCTTGATGGCAAAGGGCTGTACAATGGGCACCAACGCCATATAGGAGTATGCTGCCACCGCGATGGCGCCGATATATTTTGATTTTAAAATCTGGGAAACCAGTATGGATGTAGGGCCGTCTGCAGCGCCGATAATACCGATGCAGACGGCTTCACTGATATCAAAATTTAAAGCCGCCGCCAGCAAAACAGCCGCGAAAATACCAAACTGGGCTCCTGCTCCAAAGAGGAACATGACAGGATTGGACAACAGGGGGCCAAAGTCGATCATGGCTCCTATTCCGATAAACAACAGAATGGGCATCGCCTCTGAAGCCTCAATACCAACCTCAAACAGCCATTCAATGATACCGTTAGAGGCAATTCCTCCCTGCAGCGTCTGGTTCAGCACACCGGTAGCAGGCAGATTGACCAGGATCGCGCCAAAGCCCATGGGCAAAAGCAGTGAGGGCTCATACTCCTTTTTAATGGCCAGCCAAATCAGGACAATGCCCACCACATACATCACGATCTGCTGCCATGTTAAAGACAACAGACCATCAACTAAAAACTCCATTTCCACTATCCTCCTATTGTTCTTTTGCAGCCGGGGATTCCCACTTGTCAGCTTTTTACCTTTGACTTGCAGACTTAAAAAAGACTTTTATTGCAGCATACAGATAAAACACTACAATAAAAGTCTTGCTATTTCAATTTTCCGCGGACCATCTGCTTTTGAAGCTTTCAGGTCGTTTTGACGCATGAAAATCCACATTAAATATGGCAGCTACTCCCTTTTATCTGTCACATTATAGAATAAAAAAAAGAATGCTGTCAAGCCCTTTTTCCGATTACAATCACTTTAAATTGATCCAGTATTCAACGCTTTGGCCGTTGGATCATACATATCATAAGATTAATTTTTTATAAAAATACTTGCCTATTAGCCGTTCATGTTATATAATGGTCTCCAATCTTTGCACAGAAAGGAGATGGTATTGTGGATTCGCTCCCCCGAAGTAGTAGCTATGATACTACTCGAAAGCCTTTAGAACCCAGCAGATGTGTTTTAAACCGATTTCATTTTTATCCAGTTTATCTGCTATGAAATTGACAGTTTTCTTCTAAAACGTTGTCTGCGCTGAAGCGGAATGGCTTCAGCCAAATCACATTTAAAACACATTGATTGATTATGGAGGCTTATATATGTCTGATACTATTCAACAGCTGCTGCTGCAGTTCATCCTGATTCTATTAAATGCTTTCTTTGCCGCTACGGAAATTGCGGTGATTTCCCTTAACGAAAAAAAATTGAAAGCCCGGGCTGAGGACGGCGACAAAAAGGCGCTTAAAATGCTGAAAATGGTTCAGGAGCCCACCAGCTTTCTGTCCACCATCCAGATCGGCATTACATTAGCCGGATTTTTGGGATCCGCTTTTGCTGCCAATAACTTTGCGGAAGACCTTGCAGCTTTTATCATTAATACCTGTCATGTTCCCGCAAGCTATACCAGTTTAATTAATAATACCGCCGTAATTCTGATCACCCTGATTTTATCCTACTTTACACTGGTTTTAGGAGAGCTGGTGCCAAAACGAATCGCCATGAAGCACAAGGAAAAGCTTGCAGAGGCTGTCTGCGGCGCCATCTCCACTCTGGCCATCGTGTTAAAGCCGGTAATATGGTTTTTGACGGTATCCACCAACGGTGTTCTCAGGCTTTTCGGCATTGATCCCCGGGAAAAGGAGGAGCCTGTATCCGAGGAGGACATTGTGCTAATGCTGGATGCGGGTGCGGATGAAGGCTCCCTGAGGCAGAATGATATTGAATACATAAAAAATGTCTTTAAGCTGGACGGCATGACTGCTGAGGACGTAATGACCCCCCGAAGAGCGCTGGCCATGATTTCTTCAGACGCCAGCCAGGAGGAAATTCTGGAGGTCATTGAAAATGAGGGCTATTCCCGTATTCCGGTGTATTCCGAGCGGACGGACAACATTGTGGGTATTCTTCACACCAGAGATTACCTTTTAAAGCATAATCGTCCCGGGTTTACGCTGAATGACGCCGTATTTCAGCCCACCTTTGTGCCGGAAACCGCCCACCTGGATGTCCTGTTCAAGGATATGCAGAAGGAGCATAACCATATCGCTGTGGTCATTAATGAATACGGTGAAACCGCCGGTATTGTCACTATGGAGGATATCCTGGAGGAGATCGTCGGAGAAATCTGGGATGAACGGGATGAGGCGGTGGAGGATTTTGTAAAGCTTGATGATAACACCTACCGTGTGCTCTGCTCCGCCTTTATCGAAGACTTCTTTGAATTCTTCTCCCTGGAGCCGGATGAGGAGACGGAGGCCACCACTGTAAACGGATGGCTGACAGAGATTACTGAACGAATCCCGGAGGAGGGCTACACCTTTGACTATGAAAATCTGACCATCACCGTCACCAAGGCGGACGATCTGATGGCCCATGAGATCACAGTTCAGGTTCACAGTGAGCCGGAGGAGGAAAAATAAGGCACAAGCGTCTGCGGGCATGTCGCAGAAAATTAAAAGGGAGATGCATTAGACAGCATCCTATAAGGAAGCAGAAAGTATTTTGGTCGGAACCGGCGTGTGAAGTCACGCCGGTTTCGATTCGTTTAGGGACTCCCTGTCCAGTACGACTAATTTTCCCTATTACCACCACCTTCGTATTGTTAATACCAATCGTGCTTTTCGTGCTTCTCCAATGCGGCAATCTGCTCCATTTCTTTTCTTGACAATTCAAAATCAAAAATGGAAATGTTCTCCCGAATATGCGCTGGATTGCTGGATCCGGATATGCTCCACCACCGGGCTGTCCTGATAGTACGGGTGAATTTCATTTTGAATCAGACCCGGTTTTACAGAAACCTTCGGCAGAAAAGAATCCATCTCACGGATATAATAGCAGGAGATACCGGCGGTGCGCACTTTGCCGTCCTGTATGGCTTTTTCGATTGTCTCGTATGCCGCCACATCATTTGAGGCCGGATGGTGCGGGAGCATCAGGTCAATGTAACCGATGTCCAGCTTTTTCAGCGCCTCGTCAATGGCTTTGGCGGCATGGTTGTACTGGTTTGGATACAGCTTGGTCTGCACAAAGATTTCTTCTCGCGCCACACCAGATTTGCGGACGCCTTCGCCCACCTCCCGCTCATTTCCGTAGAAGGATGCAGTGTCAATCAGGCGGTATCCACTTTTTATGGCTGAAATCACCGCGTTTGTGCAGGTGCTTCCATGAAGAGCATAGGTTCCAAGGCCTACTACCGGCAGGTCATACCCGCTGTTTAACCGTATCACAGGAGCAAAGCCGTTTTTCCCATTTTTCAAATCAATACCACTCATGCTTTTCACCTCTATCCAGCTCTGTGATCTGAGCCATTTCCTCATCGGTCAGCTCAAAACCAAAAATATCTAAATTTTCCCGGATGTGGTCGGGATTGCTGGAACCCGGATTTACCACAACGCCCCGCTGTAAATTCCACCGGAGTACCACCTGCGCCGAAGTCACTCCATGATCTTTTGCAATGGCGGAAATCACCTCGTCTGCGAACAGCTCGCTGGTGTGTCCTCTGCCTCCGAAGGGAGAATAGCCGTTTACCACGATACCAAGTTCTTGAATATAGGGCACAACCTCCTGTTCCTGATAGCAGGGGTGAATCTCATTCTGCACCACAGCAGGCGTGATATTGACCTGGGGCAAAAATTCTTCTAATTCCTCAATGTACCAGTTGGAAAGACCGATAGAGCGAATTTTCCCATCCGCCACCGCCTGCTCCATCGCATGATATGCCTCCACATCTCCGGAGCCGGGGTGATGCAGGAGCATCAGGTCAATATATCCGATGTTCAGCCTCTCCAAACAGCCTTCAATGGCCGCCTCCGGATCATCAAATTCTGTGGGATAGATTTTTGTGGTAACGAAAATTTCTTCCCTTGGTACATCGCTGTCCCGGACGGCCCGGCCGACGGCTTCCTCATTGCCATAGTAAGAGGCGGTATCGATAAGCCGCCCGCCAGCTTCGAGTAAAGCAG
>CALWLH010000066.1 GCA_944381475.1 uncultured Lachnospiraceae bacterium
CTTTAAATTCGTTGTCATAAGATTTTTGATTCTGTGCCATAGATTTTTCTCCTATTCTCGTATTGATTATCATTATATATCAAAATCCTTGAGAATAGGGTGTCAACTTTTATGATACAACACCAAACCGCCATGTGGGACTTTTGGGTGTCATTCTGGTGCTTACCGTTCAGTGGATTTTAGCAGAAAAAGCAGGTGAAAAGTCCTCCTTTGCGCTCTTGTCCCAAATCAATCTGTTTCGGCTGTTGTTTCCTTATGGGTGGATGCGCCAATATCTGAACCTGCGGATCGGACCCTGGGTCATCCCCCGCCATCTCCTCATCCTTTTGGCCATGGGGGTGGGCGTTCTTTTAGCAATGGTTGTCATATGCGGGATTATCCTGTATAGAAGACCGGTGCGAAAGGCGGGCGCATGGAAAGGATTACTGACCCATTTGGAGGAAAAGAAGAATCATCTGCTGGAAATTCTTCCCCCATTATGTACAGAAGGATATAAACTACTGCTTCATCAAAGAATGTGGATTATTCTCTGTTTTGTCCTATGGGTATCTTTTCAAAATTACAAGACCACTGGCGTCATCTACACGGATCTGGACGGAAACTATCAGGAGTACTTTTATCAGCATTATACGGGGGAACTGTCGGAGGAGACCAAACAGTATGCTGCAGATATTCAGGAGCAGCTGGAGGAGCAGTATGCAGCACTGTCAATGGAGGAAAATAATCAGATGCTCAATGATAGCATTCGCCTGAATGAGAAACGTCTGCTGTTTGTACAGGAGCAGATTCAGTATCTGGAATTTTTGCGGGATGAGCGAAACATCCGGGGCTGGATTATGGACGAGCGGGGCTACGAGACAATGCTTGGAAACCGGAATAACGAAAGTCAGATGGCTTTAGGCGCTGTGAGCTTCATGGCTGTTTTAATGTGTGGATCTTTGCTTTTTTCCCAGGAAAAGAAAAATGGAACCTGGGGAATTCTAAACAGCACCGGGGGACGGATGAGGCTGGTATTCAGAAAATATCTGGTTTTGATTATTTATGTGAGCATTGTGTGGACCTTTACATACGGTATAAACCTTTATAATATGTATCAGGTATATGAACTGGGAGACGGACAGGCTCCGGTGCAAAGCCTGCGGATATTAAGGGATTTCCCGTTTCACATATCTGTCAGAAGCTTTGTAATCGGATTGTATTTTATGAGATGGGTTGTTTTATGCTGTGCAGCGTGTATGGCGGCTATGTTTTCAACATACCTGGGGTATTATCAAAGCATTATTTTTTCAATGCTTTTACTGTTGCCCCACGCATTTGACTTTTTTGGCTGGGAACAATGGGAGGAGTTGTCCCTGGTTCGGGCGGCAGCGTTTCAGCAGTTGTGGTTTCAGTATGGAAATTCATGGCAGCTGTGGCTGAAATATGGGGTAATTTTAGCGCTGGGCTGTGTCAGTATATTGATACCTTTTCGCACAGGGTTCACGGTGCAGAGGAAGTAGACTACAGAAGGAGTATATGTGAAGTTAGAGATTGATCATGTGACAAAAGTCTTTGGAACGGTGCGAGCGCTGGATGATTTTTGCGCAGACTTTGAACCTGGAATTTATGCAATTTTGGGACCAAATGGCGCAGGAAAGTCCACCTTGATTAATCTGATCACTGATAATGTTAAACGAGACAAAAACAGCGGTCAGATTCGCTATGAAGGAATAGATATTTTGCAGATGGGAAAGCGCTTTTGGCGCCTGGTGGGATACATGCCCCAGCAGCAGGGATTTTATGACCAGTTTTCTGCCAGGGCATTTTTAAAGTATATGGCGGAAATGAAGGAAATCCCATCCAAGGAGGCAGGAAGACAGATCGAGGAACTGTTAAAGGTGGTGAATTTATATGAGGTACAGCACAGAAAGGTAGGCGGGTTTTCTGGCGGAATGAAGCAACGGGTGCTTCTGGCTCAAGCACTTTTGGGAGCGCCGAAAATTCTGATACTGGACGAACCCACCGCAGGACTGGATCCCAAGGAACGAATTCGCATCAGAAATTTCATCGCTGATATTGCTAAGGATAAGATTATTCTTTTTGCCACCCATGTTGTTTCAGATATAGAGTGTATTGCCAATGAAGTATTGCTGATGAATAAAGGACAGCTGATTCAAAGAGGAACACCCTTGGAGTTGATTGAATCTTTGGACGGCAAGGTTGGGGAAGTGGATTGTGGATATCAGGATATCCCTGGATATCAGAAACACTTTATAACAGGAAACCTCAGTCAGAAAAGAGAAGGGATGACCCTGCGTCTGGTAAAGCGCTCTGGTGAGGATGACACGCCCTTTCCTCATAGGGTAAGAAATATTCGTTCGGGAATCAATTTGGAGGATGTTTATATGTATTATCTGGGACAGTAGTGGCGTAGGTCATCAAGTAATATAATCAGCCTCCCGCAGGATGGATATTTGGTCTGAATAGTTTTGAGTTTAAATGGAGAATACAGCAAAGACTATTGCATTGGAACATGCAGGCTTCCGGCAAATAGTACTGCCAATAAAAACGAGTTGTGTTTATCACGTAAATCCAGCTGTGATGAGCATGACTCGTTTTTTGTGCGATAAGCCAATAAGCGGCCGACAGCACCTGCCCCATGCGAAGCATTATATATTGGCAGGTGCGTATTGGCAGGTCCGCTTTAGCGGGCGTGCCGCCACCCCTTGTGCGACATCGCAAATCGAGTAGGAGCCAGCCTGCTCGATTGTAAAAAAGGAGCAATAGTGTATGCAGAAAAGTATTTGGCGCCCTTTTTACAGTCCCGCCTCATTGACGATGGAATCTATGGGGAAAATGGAAAAAACCCATCTTTGGTAGACATTTACTTTTTTTTCCTGTATAATATCTGTTGGCGGTCAAACACTCCATCTAGTTGTTTGAGCCGCAGGCTGTATATGCAGAGGCGCCTGGCCTCTGTCTGGCAAAAGCATGATATCGGCAGAGATGCTTATCCCCTGCCGTATTAAAAAGCATAAAGAGGGGGCGATATCCCATGAAGGTTGTATTGGAGAATCTGACGAAAAAATTTCCGAGCCGTGACAGGAAAAATAGAGAGGACGTCATTGCCGTCAATGACTTCACCTTTGAAATTCCCGATGGTAAGCTGATCGGCCTGCTGGGGCCCTCCGGCTGCGGAAAAAGCACCACTCTGAATCTGATCAGCGGCCTGTTAAAGCCCACCAGCGGAAAAATCTATTTTGGTGAGGAGGATGTGACCAAGGTTCCTGCGGAGCACAGGGGCATCGGGCTGGTGTTTCAGAATTATGCGCTGTATCCCCACCTGACGGTGCGCCAGAATATTCTCTTTCCTCTGCAGAATCTGAAGGGTAAGGACAAGCTCAGCAAGGAGGAGATGAATAAAAAGGCGGAGGAGGCCGCCGGGCTGGTGCAGATCAGTGAGCTGATGGACAGAAAGCCCGCGGAGCTTTCCGGAGGACAGCAGCAGCGGGTGGCCATCGCCAGGGCTCTGGTGAAGATGCCCCGGGTGCTGCTCCTTGACGAGCCCCTTTCCAATCTGGATGCGAGGCTTCGGCTTCAGACCAGGGAGGAGATAAGAAGAATTCAGCGGGAGACAGGAATCACCACCATCTTTGTCACCCATGACCAGGAAGAGGCCATGAGTATCTCCGATATGATCGTGGTGATGAAGGATGGGGTTGTCCAGCAGATCGGAAAGCCCCAGGAGGTCTATGACAACCCGAAGAATTTGTTTGTGGCAAAATTCCTTGGAACGCCCCCCATCAACGTGTTTGACGCTTCTGTCAGGGGAGGAAAGCTTTATATCGGGGAAGAAGGAGTATTGGAAGCTCCGGGAGTCACAGACCAGGAATGTTACGCCGCCATCCGCCCGGAGGGCTTTGTGCTGAAGGAGGAGGGTGCCTTTGGCTGTGAGCTGAAGGCTCTGGAGGTCATGGGTCGGGATATCAGCCTGGTTATAAAAAATTCCGCCTCACAAAACCCGGCGCTTCGGGCCATCATCGGCTCCGACACCCCGGTGGATGTGACAAAAAAGCAGGTGCGCTTTGAGCTAAAGCCCCAGAAGGTGTTCCTTTTTGACAGGGAGACGGAGGAGCGAATCTTTTGTTAGGAGATGAGATATGATGAGTGACAAAATGGGAAATTCCGGCCTGAAGGGCTGGATCTATCTGCTTCCGGCGATACTCTTTCTGGGCGTTTTTCTGGTGTATCCGCTGATCGATGTGTTTGTATACTCCTTCGAGGAGGGGTATAATTTTACCTCCCAGACCTTCTGGGGTACAGGGCTGTACAATTATTCCTATGTACTCCATGACCCCTATTTTCTCCAGGCGGTGAAGAACACCTTTATACTGGTGATCGTCACCGTGCCCCTGTCCACGGGAATCGCCCTGTTGATCTCAGTGGGGTTAAACTCCATAAAGCCTCTTAGAAATCTTTTTCAGACCATCTACTTTCTGCCCTATGTGACCAACAACCTGGCAGTGGGACTGGTATTCATGATCCTGTTTCAAAAGACCGCCTACACCGACGGCTTTGCTAATCTGGTAATCAGCTGGTTTGGCGGGCCTGTCATCGATTTTATCGACGGACCCTACTGGGCCAAGATGTTTGTTTTGTGCTTTTACACCATATGGGTGGTGATGCCCTTTAAGATTCTCATTCTCACCAGCGCCCTGGCCTCCGTGAACCCGGATTACTACAAAGCGGCGCAGGTGGACGGCACATCCAAATTCAGAACCTTTACAAGAATCACTCTTCCCATGATCTCCCCCATGATCTTTTATCTGGTGATCACTGGATTCATCGGCGCCTTTAAGTCCTACAGCGATGCGGTGGCTCTCTTTGGCACGGATTTAAACGCTGCTCAGATGAATACCATTGTGGGATACATTTATGACATGCTCTACGGCGACAGCGGCGGCTACCCTTCCTACGCATCGGCAGCTGCGATCATACTGTTTTTCATTGTGCTTACCATTACCTGCATCAATCTGCTTATCAGCAAAAAGAATGTGCATTACTGATGCCGGATGGTGCTCTTCATCCCCTGCTTTACGTGTTTAGCAGGGGCGGCATGTGAAAGGGGTTATATCTGATGGAAACAAATATGGATTATAACAGGCTGGAGAGGTCCTCCCAGCGAAAACAACGTCTGGTAAGGGTGATTACCTATATCTTTCTGGGATTGTGGGCGCTGATTGTGCTCTTTCCCTTTTACTGGATGATACTCACATCCTTAAAAAGCTACGGAGCCTACAACTCGGAGTATATCCCGAAGCTCTATACCCTGTCCCCCACCCTGGAGAATTATGTGGAGGCCTTTACCGCCGTACCCCTGGGGCGGTATTTTATGAACACGGTGGTTTTTACAGTCCTCACCACCGCCCTGATGCTGGTGGTGACGGTGCTGGCGGCCTTTGCCTTTGCAAGGCTTAATTTCCCGGGAAAGAACCTGGTCTTTGTGATCTTCCTGTCCCTGATGATGATTCCCAACGAGCTGGTGGTGATCACCAACTTTGTCACCATCACCAATATGGATATGAGAAACACCTTTGAGGGACTGATTCTGCCCTCGGTGACCTCCGTGTTCTATGTATATCTTCTAAAGGAGAACTTTGAGCAGATACCGGATAATCTGTATTATGCGGCCAAGGTGGACGGCACCTCGGATTTCAAATACCTGCTGCGGGTGATGGTGCCCCTGTCAAAGCCCACCCTCATCACCGTCACCATCCTAAAGGTCATCGAGTGCTGGAACTCCTACGTGTGGCCAAGGCTTATCACAGATGATGAAAACTACTATCTGGTTTCCAATGGTATCCAGGAGATCAGGGAAAACGGCTTCGGCCGGGAGAACATTCCCGCCATGATGGCAGCGGTGGTGGTGATCTCCGTTCCCCTGATCCTGCTGTTTCTGGTTTTCAGAAAGAAGGTTATGGAGGGCGTTTCAAGAGGAGGGACAAAGGGATGAGCAGCAGAGGAAAAAGTATCAAATCCTGTTTTCTTGGAGTATTTTTCACGGCAGCCAGCCTGTTCTTGCTTACCGCATGTCACGGCAGTCAGGAGCAGAATGTGTTTGAGCCTCCGGAGGAGTTTGACACGTCAGAAAATTATGAGATCACCTTCTGGGCAAAAAATGATACCAATAAGACCCATACCGCCATCTATGAGCAGGCCATTGAGGATTTTCAGGAGCTGTATCCCAACATCACCGTGAATCTGCGGCTGTATACGGACTACGGCAAGATCTATAATGACGTAATCACCAATATATCCACAAATACAACCCCCAATGTGTGCGTCACCTACCCGGATCACATCGCCACCTATCTCACCGGCAGCAATCTGGTGGTGCCTCTGGATGATCTGTTTACGGATGAACAATACGGCCTGGGGGGAAGTGAGGTGCGCTTTGACGCCCCGTCCCTGGAAGAGATCATCCCGAAATTTTTAGAGGAATGCCGGATCGACGGTCATTACTACGCCCTTCCCTACATGCGCTCCACGGAGGCCTGCTATATCAACAAGACCTATGTGGAGGCTCTGGGCTATACCCTGCCGGAAACCCTCACCTGGGATTTTATATGGGAGGTATCTGAGGCGGCCATGGCCCAGGATGAGGAGGGGAATTTTCTCATAAACGGGCAGAAGGTGATGATCCCTTTCATCTATAAGTCCACGGACAACATGATGATCCAGATGCTGAAGCAGCTGGGGGCGGGCTACTCCACCGACTCCGGGGAGATACTCCTCTTTAACGACACCACGAAGGAGCTGCTGTACACCATTGCGGAGCATGGAGCTACCAGGGCGTTTTCCACCTTTAAGATCTCCAGCTATCCGGCCAATTTCTTAAACGCAGGCCAGTGCATCTTTGCCATCGACTCCACCGCCGGAGCTACCTGGATGGGAACGGATGCGCCCCTTTCAGATATCAGTGAGGACAAGATTGTGGAGTTTGAGACGGTGGTGATGCCCATTCCCCAGTTTGATGCGGATAATCCCCAGATGATTTCCCAGGGACCCTCGGTGTGTATCTTCAACAAGGAGGATTCCCAGGAGGTGCTGGCGTCCTGGCTCTTTGTCCAGTATCTGCTGACAAACGATGTCCAGATCGCCTACTCCCAGACGGAAGGCTATGTGCCGGTAACCACAAAGGCCCAGGAATCCGCCGAATATCAGGATTATCTGGCGAGAAGCGGGGAGGACAATTCCACCTACTATGAGGTGAAGCTTCAGGCGGCAAAGCTCCTCCTGGACAATGTGGACAATACCTTTGTGACGCCGGTATTTAACGGCTCCGCCTCCCTCCGGGATGCGGCGGGGCAGCTTATTGAGAACACCGTGAAGTCCGTCAGAAGAAACCAGACCGTGGATGAGGACTATATGGAGAGCCTTTTCCAGGAGGTGATTTCCCTGTACAGGCTGGATCAGATGGATACCCAGGGCACTGGAAGCGGAGGGAAAACCGACCTGGGGCCTCTGCCAAGGACCTCGGTGATACTGCTTTGTGCCCTGGCGGGAGCATGGGTCTGCATTCTGGCGTATCTGATGGTTCAGGCAGTCAGGAAAAAGCGGAATGCAGGGTAGAACTATTCCAAAATCAATTGAACCATGGAGGTAATACCGCCGCAAAGGGGAAAATAAGGGACTTTAGGGCAAATATGCCTATTGATTTATTGGAAAAATTATGTATAATAGTTTTGACATTTATCAACGACTGGTTTTTCCGGTTTCCTGTCAAAGAGGAGAAGTTTGAAAAAAACTTCCAAATCTACCATGATGACGCAGCGAGTGCGTCAGGAGGAGGTAAAAATGAAAAAATTATCACTGTTACTGGTTAGCTGTGCCTTTGCTCTGGTGGGCGCAGGATGTACATCTTCCAGCAGCTCTTCCGCAGAAAGCACAGGGGCTGGTACCACTGCGGCGGATACGACTGCGGCTGAGGATACCACCGCTGGGGACGATGCAGAGGATACCACCGCTGCAGATGATGAGGCTGATACCTCAGAGGCATCCGATGATGCTGCGGAGGGCGTGATGAGCTATGCTGAGTACGCGGCGGCGGACTTAGACACCGAGGTTACCATCGAGGCCTATGTACAAGCAAAGCAGTCCTGGTGGGAGGACAAGGCTACCGTATACGCACAGGATGAGGACGGCGCTTATTTCCTTTACAATATGGCCTGCTCCCAGGAGGACTACGAGAAGCTGACCCAGGGTACAAAGATCCGTGTCACCGGCTACAAGGCTGAGTGGTCCGGCGAGGTGGAGATCATCGACGCCACATTTGAGATCATTGAGGGCAGCTACATTGCCGAGGCAAAGGATGTGACCGACCTGTTGGCAAGCGACGAGCTCATCGACTATCAGAACCAGTTTGTTTCCTTTAAGGGCATGACTGTGGAGGCAGCCGGCCAGGATGAGGAGGGCAACGATGTCGCATTCCTGTACAGCTGGGACGGCTCCGGTCAGGACGGCGACGACCTGTACTTCAACGTTTCCAAGGACGGGGAGACCTATACCTTCACCGTGGAGTCCTATCTCTGCGACAGCACTACAGATGTGTATGCAGCAGTAAAGGCATTGGAGATCGGCGACGTCATCGACATGGAGGGCTTTTTGTACTGGTATGAGGGCGTGAACCCCCACATCACCTCTGTGACAGCCGCGGAATAAAAGCCGGAAAGATGAAACAATGAAGACTGCCCCGGGATGTGCCCCAGGGCAGTTTTTTCTCCTGACGCATGAACGCCTCTCCTGAGACCAGGTATACTTTGGGAGTTCTGCTATAATGCATACAGCTGGACAGGCTTTCCTGTCCGCAAAATTTGTCAAATGAGACTGAGGTGCGAGCAATGGAAAAGACAGAACGGGTATATGAGACCTATGTAAAAATACTGAAAAGAGAACTCCTTCCGGCCATGGGCTGCACAGAGCCCATTGCGGTGGCTTACTGTGCGGCCGCAGCGGGAAAACTCTTAGGAGAGAAGCCCAGCGCCGTGCGGATCGAGGCCAGCGGGAATATAATCAAAAATGTAAAGAGCGTCATTGTGCCCCACACCGGGGGGCTTCGGGGAATGGAGGCAGCCGCTGCGGTGGGGATTTTATACGGCCAGCCGGAGAAAAAGCTGGAGGTGATTTCCGCTGTGACAGAGGAGCAGGCAGGAAGCGTCCAGGGGCTCATGAAGGAAATGGACATCACGGTGAGCGCCATGGATACACCCCATGTGCTGGATCTGCGGGTCAGCCTTCAGGGTATAGAGCATGAGGTCTCTGTGCGTATTCAGGACGCCCATACCAGCATTACGGAGATGATACGGGATGGGGTAAGCCTGGAATGCCGGGAGGAGAAGGAGGAAACCTCCAAAGAATCTGAAAAAAAGACTTTCGGGAAAGCCGCGGACAGTAGAGAGAATGCTGTAGAAAATAAAGGGGATGCACTGGAGAACAGCGCCCCGGACTACAGCCTGCTGACCGTGGCGGGCATCCTGGACTTTGCAAGAACGGCGGATATGGAGGATGTGAGGGAGGTGCTGGAGCGCCAGA
Organism: uncultured Lachnospiraceae bacterium; assembly: GCA_944381475.1. Lineage (GTDB taxonomy): Bacteria > Bacillota > Clostridia > Lachnospirales > Lachnospiraceae > UBA4292. Next base: position 9,571 of record CALWLH010000066.1, read on the forward strand.
TCCGACTGAATTCCGCCATTGCAAGGGAGGGACTGACGGGTAAATACGGGGCCAGGATTGGCTGCGTGCTTTTAAAGCAGGATTCAAATGTGCGTACCCTGGCCAAGGCCATGGCTGCCGCAGGATCTGACGCCCGGATGAACGGCTGCGAGCTGCCGGTGGTGATTAACTCCGGCAGCGGAAACCAGGGCCTTACCGCAAGCCTTCCTGTGATTACATATGCAGAGCATTACAGAAAGACAGAGGAGGAGCTGTATCGGGCGCTTTTGGTGTCCAACCTGGTGACCCTCCACTTAAAAGCAGGTATCGGGCGGCTTTCAGCCTACTGCGGCGCTGTCAGCGCAGGGGCCGGGGCGGGAGCTGGCATCGCCTTTCTTCTCACAGGGGATGACAGGGTGGTGAATCACACCATCGTAAATGCCCTGGCCATCACCAGTGGCATGGTCTGCGACGGCGCCAAGGCCAGCTGTGCGGCGAAGATCGCCCTGTCCGTGGAGGCGGGTATTATGGGCTTTGAGATGTACCAGAGCGGAAGCCAGTTTTACGACGGGGATGGGCTTGTCAGCAAGGGTGTGGAGAACACCATACAGAACATATCGGCCTTGGGACATGACGGTATGAAGGAGACGGATAAAAAGATCATTGAGATCATGTGCAGCGCGGGAAAAGGACAAAATAGGTGCTGAACCGGACAAAACAGGCAGGACATATTGTGACGGGAATCATTTTTTGATAAATTATACCCATCCGGGCGTCCCATCATCGCTATGCTTCCCGCTGTATATTCTGTGCAAAGGGTATTGCTATACGAGGGAGGAAAGGCATGAAAAAGGGATGGTCGCTGCTTCACACATCGGTGCTTTGTGCCGCGCTTCTGATGGCGGTGTTTATCGCCTCTGTCATTTATGTTGCCCTCTGCCCCGACTTTGTTCCGCCCCAGGAAGCGGAGACGGAAGAAAGCCGGGAGGATAGCGGGGTTTGGGATAAAACCTATGAGGAGCTGGTGGCTTATCTGGAAGAGAGGGGGTTTGTGGATTCGGAAAATTATGCTCTGCTGACGGATGGGGTGGCCTCCATTGCCAGAGTGTATAACGATGACATCGAGCTGCACTGGTGGGATCTGGAGAACCTTTCTGAGGACAGCGAGGAATACCAGAATTACCAGTCCATGCAGGAGGAGGGATATATCCTGCTGTACGGGCAGTTTGTTTTCGTGCCAGTGATGAACGGGCCCTTTGGCATGTACATCCATCCGGAATATTCAGATCCCGACTCCCTTCAGGAGGCATTTGAAAAATTTCCGGAATAGCCTGGAAAATTTCAGTATGGAGAGAACGAAATGAGATGGCTGGGAAAAAAACCCTTGCGCATTGGATGAAAAACCGTTATAATCTGGGAAACGGTTTGGTCAGGGGGGCGTTATGGGTTTGCGGGTAATCGTAGTGGAGCCTGATGAACAGGAGCGGGACAATCTGAAATATCATCTGGAGTTTCATGGCCTGGAGGTTATGTGTGAAGCTGGAAGCTTCGAGGATGTGGAGACGATGATCCAGGAGCAGAAGGGAGATGCGGATGCGGCATTTATTAATACGCATCTCCCCACCAGCGATGGCTTTTACTGCGCCTATTTTCTGCGCACCCGCCTGCCGGATATCCGAATCCTGTTTCTGTCCGCATATCCCGAAACAGCTGTCACTGCTTTTGAATACGGCGCTCTTGATTATATTCCCCTTCCCATGGACACCCTTCGCCTTGAGCAGGCGATAGACCGTTTAAAAACGCTGTATTTAAATGCGGATTCTGCGGCTGTCAGACCTGTTGGAGAACGGATCATGGTGCGCCTGCGGAGTCAATACCGCATGGTAGATATCGATGACATTCTGTTTTTGGAAGTGAGAAACAGAAAATGCCGAATGGTGTTCGGAGGCAAGGAGCTGGAGCTGCAGGGGTATACCATGGAGGCTCTGGAGAAAATGCTTGCGCCCTTTGGCTTTTTCAGGTGTTACCAGTCCATTCTGGTACACATTTCAAAGATATCGCAGCTGATGGCAGACGGAGAGCACCGGGCCTATTTTGTACAGATGAAGGGGCGGGAGGAGCTTCTTCCTGTGAGCCGGGACAAATATGCGGAGCTGGTGGGGCTATTACAGGAGAGCAGCAACCTGATTATGGACGGGATCGGGGATTACGGACATAAAAAGGGGGACAGGAAATGACGTTGTCTCAGAGGCAGACGGCGCATCTTTTTGCGCGATACGCCCGGAGGGCGACCTCCGTGCTTGCACGAGCGGGCATCCGACGGGCAACGGTCATCGAGCGGCAATGCCGCGAGATGAGCGAGGTATCGCGGTGATCGGGTAGGGGAAGGAATCTTCCCCTATCCGATTTGACAGTATGTTTAAATTCAGTTATGCTAGGGTATACAATCATATGACGCCAGAAATCAGAAGAAATCAAAAATAAAACAGGAAAGTGCTAAAATAAGGAGTAATATGGATATGAACAGAAGGCTTCAGATATTAACGGATTCCGCCAGCGATATTTCTGTTGAGGACGAGAAGAAATACGGTATCGAGATTCTCCCATTCCAGATTATGCTTGGGGGAAAGAGCTATACCAGCAGGAAAGATTTTGACAATGAGACGTTTTATCAGCTCATGAGCCAGTATGATGAGATCCCCAAAACCTCCCAGATTACGCCCTATGAATTCCAGGAGCTGTATCTGAAAAAGGCCCGGGAGGGCGTCACGGATCTGATCATGGTTCTGATCAATTCCCATGGCTCCGCCACCTATGGAAACTCTGTCATGGCGAAGGATGCCTTTTTCGAGGAGCATCCGGAGTATAAGGATGCTTTGCATATATATAATATTGATGGAATCGGCTACAACGCCTTCTATGGCTGGCCTGTGCTCCAGGCGGCAAAAATGAGGGACGAGGGTAAGAATCCGGAGGAGATTGTGGATTATCTCACGGAGCTGATGCCCAGAAGAGAGCTGTACTTTGGCATTTATGAGCTGAAATACGCTGGAAAGTCCGGGCGCATTCCCACCGCCGCCGCCTTTATCGGGGACAAGCTGGGCTTAAAGCCGGTAATGAAGATTTTTGACAATGAGATCACCACCGCCGCAAAGTGCCGCGGTGAAAAGAACCTGATCGCAAAGATCGCGGAGATGTCTGTGGCGGATATGGAGCCGGGAACCCCCTATCAGGCAGTGTACGGCAGTGACAGCGCCTGCCTTCAGGAGCTGGTGGATGTCATGACAAAACGGGTGGGCTACGGCCCCGATGGCTGCTACCAGATTGGCGCGGCGGTAGCCGCAAACGCAGGCCCCAGGGTTGCGGGGATTGCATTTACCAAGGCTCGTAGTATATGAAACCATGGGCTTTTGTGATTTGAACACAGCCTATCAGTCAGTGCATGTCAACTATTGAAAGCGCCGTATACCGAATGGTACGAACAGTGCTGTGAGTAGTCGGGAGTTAGACACTCCCGTCTACTCGATTCATAATTAAATAATGCTGTGTTTCCTGGCGCGTTTTTGGGCAATATCGTATACCTCATCATCTGCTCTGGCTCCTATAACCACAATTAGCATATTTGTCTCGGTTCGAATCAGCTTATAGACAATGCGTAACCCTGCTGCCTTAAGCTTAATCTTCAAAAAACCGGAAAGATTGGTGCCGGATTGATTACCCAAAGGTTTTCCATATCCGTTTTCGTCAGTGGGAAGAGGATTCTGCTGAACTTTTTTAATTGCCTTACGGACAAGGATACGCTGACTGCCGTCTAGATTTTCCAAATCTTTTTCAGCTTCCGGGAGATAAGTGACTTTCCAATTCATTCTATATCTACCTTTTCATAGTCCCAAAGATCTTCTTCCTTAATACCAAACTTCTTGTCAACATCTTCTTCAGAAATGACTGTTGATGGGTCAAAGTGAGAAAAGCGTTCCGCAGCCATTGTCAAAAGGCGAGCATCATTAATTTCGTCCATCAAACGAACATATTCATCGGGAGACAGCAGAACACATTCAGCAGAATTGTTTTTCATCACAACCTTTGCCCCGCATTTTTTAACCTCTTCAAAGATTTTGCCGGCAAGACCCCGATTAAATTGTGATATAGGAATTGTATTGGTGATGGCACTCAAAACTGAATTCATAATATCAGCTCCTTTCTATCAGGCTACTTATAGTATATTCATGTTTGGTAAAAAAGTCAATAGAAATATCAGTAAAAAAGCTGATATTATGTTCCTGGGTAGAAAAGAATTATCACTGTTCAACCACCTACTGCGCCGAGAAGGTGATGGGCTCTGAGTCTCCAATCACGGAATAGGTGTCTGAATCATAAATATGGAATTGCAATTCCACCTCCTCAATTGCTTCGATGCCGTTTTCCTCCAGGTCACTTGAAAAAATGGTGATGTCGTCTATGGATTTCTTTCCGCTATATATAGTATTGGAGTAGAGTGGATTCATCATAAACCCGTTAATGGACATATCCTCCACTCTGATACCTACATTTTTATCTGTATTATTTTCTGCGTAAAGAAGTATGGCTGTTCCCCAGAAGCTGTTTTCGTCCACAGTCTTTCCCACAATTCGTATGCCTCCCTGATTATACAGCTCTACACCTGTATCATTAGGAGTTGTGTCCATGTTAGAATACGCTGACGTCTGGATGGTTATGCAATCTGTGTCAAAAATAGTGTTATATGTATTGGAGTCGTATATATGAAAATATACTTCAACTTTTCCTACATTCTCAATTCCTGCAGCCTTTAGCTCGGAGCTTAATAAATCCAGTGTGTCATTGGCTTTTTTGCCTGCAGCGATATCTGAGACAAAGAGATCTGTGATCATATAATCATTGACAATCAGAGCATTACAGCTGACAGTGACATCCTTGTCTGAATTATTCTCCAACAGCAGTTTGATCCCGTCCCCCCAGATGCTGTCGACCACATATTCCGTTGCAGTGACTACAATACCATCTTGATTCACAAGAACCTGCTCGTCAATTGCTGTTGCAGGAGTTGAAGCGACGGTATCAGTTGAAGGTTCTTCATTGGGTGATACCACTGAAGAAGCTGAGTCCTCTGAAGCTGTGGAAGTATCTAGGGTGTCTGATTTCTCCGAGGCAGCTGAGGTGTCAGTACCCTCCCCAGTGGCAGCTGTCTCCTCAGCTGCCCCGTTAGTGACTATCTGTTTGGTTTCTTCTGAGTCGGATTCTCCGCTTCCCAGTGCCATTGTTCCAAAAACACACAGACAAAGGGCTGCGCCTATTCGTTTCATGCTTTTTTTCATTTTGATTTTCCTCCCTTAAACTTGTTTTATATATAATAAATGCAGCAGTTGCCTCAGCAAAAAATTCGGCTAAACAATCAAAAGCATCAAATGTTCCCGGGACAAAGGACGCTTTCTGTATCAATTCTATTGCAGCTGAGAAAGGAAATGCTATCAAAAAAACCTTATACACATCTGCCGCATTATTATCTAAAATACAAAATAACGCAAAAACCAGGGAATATCCCCACAGCATATCAAGAAAGTAGTTTCTAATAAGGCAAAGGAAGGGACTGTCTGTGAGAAGCACAGGTGCAGGGGGCATCTTTTTCATAAAATTTGCTGCCATTTGAAAAAACAGCACATCTGGTGCTGCCATAATATATATAAAAGTGCCGATTATAATCGGACATATGATATGTATGGCTAAAATCCTTTTCTTGTTCATTTCTTCCCTTGTGGACTGCAATCCGCGTCTTTTTCTAGCTCTGTAGGCCGCTTGGTCTTAATGCTTCCATGCCATGTTCCTTCAGTATTTCATTAACACGGATGATATCTCCCGGACGCTCATTGAAAATAATCATAAGCAGGGCGTCCCTTGGAATCTTAGCATATAGCTCCGGCATTTCATATTTCTTAAGAGCCTGCTGGGTCTGAGTCAGAGACATTTCAGCGGCATAGCATATTCTGAGAATGATGTCCCTTTGTCTCGTCCTTTTTTCGCCGGATAAAAGCTTGTAACCATACCTTTCTGGAATATCCGCCCGCAGAAAAACCAGCTGCTGCGTGATATTTTTCTCGCTAAAAATACTTTTTATATATATGGCAAAGGCATCGTAGGATGTATCGTCTATGTTTTCTTTACAAAAAGATTCAAAATCCTTTATGTGAGTGCTTTGAAGCACTTTTTCCAATTCATCTGTGTTTTTCTCTTCCATAAGTTTCTCCTATCTGATATAATGCAGCAATAAACCATTGAGAGGAATGATAGCATGGATTATGCCGGTCGTCTTGAGATTTCTTATTATAATACCATTGCCAATATAAACAGTGCTCACAGAATATATCTGGTTCAGCACCGGGAGACAGGTAAAATATACATCAAGAAAATATTGGACGTATATAATCCACATATATATGAGTATTTAAAGGAACACCATATCACCGGCACTCCCAGGCTGTATCATGTGTATGAGGAAAACGGACAGCTGGTTCTGATTGAGGAATATGTTTCCGGTGCATCACTGCAGGAAATGATTGATGAGGGGGCGCTTTCCATTGACCGGATTATCAGCTTTATGGGCGAGTTGTGCGGTATTCTGGAAAAACTCCATTTTTTAAAGCCCCCCATCGTCCACAGAGACATTAAGCCTTCAAACATCATCATTACATCCTGTGGACGTGTGGTATTAATTGACTTTAATGCTGCAAAGTATTCCTCCGACACAGCCGACCATGATACTGTGCTTCTCGGGACAAAGGGCTATGCCGCTCCCGAACAGTATGGCTTTGGCTCCTCCACTCCCCAGACCGATATCTACGCATTGGGGATTTTGTTAAAAGAGCTTTCCCGCTCACTGCCTGCCCACACAAACATATTTGACACCATTATCAGCAAATGTACAGAGATGAATCCCTCTGACAGGATGAAAACCGTAGGGCAGCTGAAAAAAGAGCTTGAAAAGCTCCAATGCAGTGATGACGAAAATTGCAGTACAGTTAGCGGTACCCAAAAATCCTTCGCACCGCCAGGCTTCAGGACGAAGACTCCCTGGAAAATGCTGACTGCAGTTGCGGGATACTTATTTATCTTTTGGGTAAGCCTTTCGATGGAAGTAAAGGATGCATCAGTTTCTCGTCTTTGGATGGAGAGAATCGCTGCTCTGCTCATACTTCTTTCTCTTGTATTCTGCTGCTTTAATTACCGCAACATACAACGCTTCATGCCCTTGTGTGCTAACCGATACAGCCTCATCCGCTGGTTAGGTGTGTTTGCTTTATTTATGATTATAGCCTTTTTTGTGTTATCTGTAATGGTTTTGCGGGAATCCTTTCTCTGACTTTTGTCCTGTTAGTGTAGCATATTTTTTTTATTTCTGTTGCCACCGCTACGGTGGCAATTTGCAAATTGTATGTTATCATAGTCAAAAAAAGACATGCATACCATGCTCACATGGCAATGCATGTCTTTTAAATCAGAAAAATGTCAGGCTGTGGATTTAAGGGGTACTATTGTATATGCCTCTTTATGGCTGCAAAGCTTTCCGGGCTGATGTCGTGCTCAATGCGGCAGGCGTCCTTTGCAGCCACCTCCGGGGAAACGCCCAGGCGGATAAGCCAGTCGGTGAGCAGGCGGTGCCTTTCATAAATCATGTCCGCAATCTCTCTTCCCTTTTTCGTCAAGGTGATGTAGCCCTGGGGACTGACGGAGATATACTCCAGCTCCCGCAGGTGCTTCATGGCCACGCTGATGCTGGATTTTTTGTAGTTCAGTTCGTTTGCGATATCCACGGAACGCACAACCGGCAGCCGGCCGCTTAAAATCAGAATTGTCTCCAGGTAATCTTCCATGGATTCGCTCGATTTATGCTCAATGTAGCTCATAAAACCCTCCACAATGTTTTTTTTGCCAAAGTTGAGTCAAAAACAAAATCTTTGACCCATCATACCATAGCTGGATGATAAATGCAAACATCATTTTGGGGATTGCTTGAATATAATTTTTTCATATGATATGATAAGGGGGTAGGATAATATTGGTTGGAATAGAGGTGCAGGAAAGAGGCAAAATAGGATGAATATAAGTAAATTTGTATTGATAAGTATTATTTGTGCATTTATTTTCACTGGATGCACCGCAGATGAGCTTCCCGGAGGCTCATATGTCAGCAATCTGGGGACAATTATCATAGAAGGAACCCACATTCAGCTTATCGATATGGATGAGGATTTTTTAAGGGAAACCTATGCCGTTGGCCAGGCGACAAAGGTTTATTTTGCCAAATCCAGTGAGGGGATAATCTTGACTGAGGAAGAGATGTCCGAGCTAAAGAAGCAGTATTATGAGGCTTTCGAGCCATCTTTGTATTCAGATAAAACGTATACTTGTGAATATGAATACAACTCTTCTGAATATTTATGGGAATATTATCTAAAAGATGATGAAGGAAATGGAATATGGTCTCTTACCTATTATGAGAAGGATGATTATATTGATTTTAACGGAGAGGTTTTTAACAGACAGTGAAAGAGGAGTAGCAAATGATCAAAACGCAGAACCTGTCAAAGGTATTCAAGAATGGTTCCAGACAGCTGTATGCGCTGCGGGATGTCAGCATAGAGATTGACACGGGAGAGTATGTGGCGATACTGGGCAGATCCGGCAGCGGAAAGACCACCCTGATGAATATCCTAGGGCTTCTGGATATGCCAAGCGCAGGGAACCTGTACATTGATAATGAAAACATGAATACATCCGCTTCCAAAGAGAGAGCTTTATTTCGAAACCAGAGGATCGGTTATATTTTTCAGTCCTTTTATCTGGAACCCTCCTACAAGGTTTGGATGAATATCGAAGTGCCCCTGTTGATCGCAGGGATGGGAAAAAGGCAGCGAAGGGAAAGAATCCGGGATGTGCTTAAACGGGTGGGATTGTACGATAAAAGGGAGGACAGGGCCGCAGTGCTGTCCGGCGGTGAAAAACAGCGGGTATGCATTGCAAGAGCCATTGTAAATGATCCGGATATTATTCTGGCGGATGAGCCCTGCGGAAATCTGGATACTTTTAACGCAGATGTGATTCTTGATCTTTTTCATCAGCTTCACAAGACTGGAAAGACCATCATCATGATCACCCACAATGAGGAACATGCCAAAAGAGCTGACAGGATCATACATATGTGTGACGGAAAGGTGGAACTGTGAAAAAATTATCTTGTCTTGCCCGACTGGTGATCTATGAGGTTACAGCCCAGGCAAGCTTTTTCATTACGTTTTTTGCTATTTCGGCCCTCTTTTTGTCAGCGTTTGTTTCAGCGTATATGCTGCCTCATCGTTTATCTGAAGGCTTAGATCGGTATGCGGGGCGGGCGGGCATATTGGATATCGTAGTTACATGTGAAAGCAATCAGGAAGCAAATATGCTTCGGGAAATGCCGGTTTTCATGTATGAACAGGATAATATTTCTGAAGAATATCCAGTAAATGTCATCGTGTATGCTGAAAATATGTCAGATTATATGCGTGTAATAAAGATATTGAGACAAAAATATATATATTATGATGCTGTATACTATGATGAAGCTCAGAGCATGAATTTGATTAGAATTACGGCGTACATGATGCAGATATTCTTTTCAGCTATCGTTATATTGATTATGGATTATACATCGGTAAATATGTACCTGCAAAAGCGAAAATATTTTCTTGCAGTATTGAAAACCCAGGGAATGACCGACGGTCAGCTGAATGGTTTTATCTCCCTTATGTTCATAGCGCTCCAAACAATCAGTCTCGCTGGGTCAAATGCAATTGTTCCACATATCAATGCATACATAAAGAGAACGGTGGAGGATATTTTTCCTTATATAGAAATTAATATGAACATGAGGCTGAGGGACCATCTCCTATGTTGGAGCTTTCTGGTAGCGACTATTATGGTGATCATGTTGACACAGATTATATCCGGCAGAAAAAAGAATATATGTTTACTGTTAAACAGGGGTGAAGAATAGGGATGCATTTGAGAATGGCATATTATAATATACGGCAGAGAAAACTGCATACGCTGTATTTGATCATTAATATGGTAATCATACTGACGATTCTGCTGGTATGGCAGATGGTTTCAGCTTCCCTCAAGGGGGCCCAGGATGAGATCACATATGGACGAAAGTCTCTGTGCAGTGTTGAAATCAGAAATGCATCAAAATATGAGAATGCGGCCCGTGTGCTGCTTCAGTCCGTGGATGGAGAGGCAGATATTCAAAAATGGGGCGTCCTGGACTGGGCAAAAACACTGGGGAAGGACGGATGGAGGTTTGTGAATATCGGGTATGTCTGCTTTGAAATCGGCGGCGAAACCTATAGGGGCCTGGACGATTATTCCTTTGATTTTGGCGGTGATGGGGGAGAGGCAGCCAGTGTGCGCTTTGAAACCGCCATTCTCATGGATGGAGCGCTTTTTTCCGAAAATGATCTGTGTGAGTATGTCTATGAAAACAATAAGTCTTGTGAAAACGGACTTATCTGGGGAAGATTACCTGAGGCTGACGGCGAATTTGTTATAAGTGATTATATGCTTGGGAGATTTGGCGTTGACGAGAAGATGTATGATGAACTCATTGGTCAGAAAGCCACTTTTACATGCGGAGGAGAAATGCTTCTATCCGACATCCTGTTAGTAGGAATAGTGGACAGCAATATTTTTCGATGTGAGGGTCTGACAGGTTATCCCCAGATCATCTTAAAAGATTCAGAGCCTGAAAATCCCCGCTTATGCTATGAAACAGTTTATAGAATAAACGTCCAAGACTATGCTTTTATGGAGATGCTTTACGGTTATCTGGAAAAGTCGGATCTGGGTATAGAGTATTCCCGGGAGGGCAGGGATTTAGCGGAAAGATTATATATCGTATCCTCCTCTCAGAAACTGATCGATAGGCTGTTGGTCTTTTTCGGCTGGTTTCTGCTCTTGGTGCTGGTTTTCAATCTGTTTAGAGTGATTTGCAGCGATATGGCGGAAAAGAAAAGCAATCATGGAATGATGATCATCCTGGGGATGCGCAGGGCAGATATATTGCTGCTTTGCGCAATGGAGTTACTATATTATATAGTGGCAGCCGTTGCTGTTTCAGGAATTATTTCTCTGTGGATGGTGAGAGCGGTTATACAAATATTAGAAATGGCGTCCGGGATAGAGATGTGCATATCATATGGGTATTTTGCATGTAATATTTTTCTTGACGGAATGGGGTTTGGCGTACTTCTATTGATGGCAATTGCATTGGTATGGATTAGGATGAGAGAAAAGACGCCATATCAGATGATGGCAGGCTGAATAAAAGCATAAAAAATCTTAGAAAGTTATTGACAACAAATCCCAGTTAGCGTATACTAACAATGTGTTTGAAGGATTGAACATCATTATCATTGAAGAAACATTCTGAACCAATCAGTAGTTGTATGTAGGAAAGAAGGGATGGCTGCTATGCCGCTTAACATGGCTCACGGTGGAGAAGAATTTGTAATCCGGAGGATTTCCGGCAAGGAGGAGGTGCGCAGACACCTGGAAAGTATGGGTTTTGTGGCCGGGGCGCTGGTGAAGGTGGTCGCTGATATTGGTGGAAACCTCATTGTGAATGTGAAGGAATCCCGAGTGGCTTTAGATAAGTCTCTGGCTTCAAAAATTTTTGTATGACCCTGCGCAGGGCGCAGTGACATAAATATATCTCCGGCGCACGCAGGAGAAAAAAGGAGGAGAAAGGATGCGGACGTTAAAGGAAGCTGCTGTAGGATCCACAGTGAAGGTGGCCAGGATCACCGGCGCTGGCGCCATCAAGAGGCGAATCATGGATATGGGCATCACAAAGGGCGTGGAAATCTATGTCCGGAAGGTTGCGCCCCTGGGGGACCCGGTGGAGATAACCGTGAGAGGTTACGAGCTGTCCCTTAGAAAAGGGGATGCGGAGATGATTGAGGTGGAGTGATTCACCCTTTTATTTTTGCTGGTAGGTTAGAAGAAACTAATTTTGGAGTCATAAAACGAACTGGCGGAAAGGAATACATCAATCCTTTTCGGCCATCGCTTGGGACTTCCATAGAAAATGGAGGAGAATATGGCAGTTAAAATTGCGCTTGCAGGAAATCCAAACTGCGGTAAGACCACCCTGTTTAACGCCCTTACCGGATCCAACCAGTTTGTAGGAAATTGGCCCGGCGTAACAGTGGAAAAGAAGGAGGGACGCTTAAAGGGGCATTCGGATGTGACCATCATGGATCTTCCCGGTATCTACTCCCTGTCCCCCTATACACTGGAGGAGGTTGTGGCCAGAAATTATCTGATCGGTGAGCGGCCCGACGCCATCATCAACATTGTGGACGGTACTAATATTGAGAGAAACCTGTACCTGTCCACCCAGATCATCGAGCTGGGGATCCCCGTTGTCATTGCGGTGAATATGATGGATCTGGTGGAAAAAAACGGCGACAAGATCAACCTAAAGAAGCTTTCCGAGGCTCTTGGCTGTCCGGTGGTATCCATCTCCGCTTTAAAGGGCAAGGGGATAAAGGAAGCTGCCGAGCTGGCCGTAAAGGCTGCCGGATCAAAGAAAGGAGTGGACCGCGTTCATGCCTTTGACGCGCGGGTGGAGGATGCCATCAGCGCCGTGGAGGAAAAGCTTTCTTCCGACGTTCCCCAGGAACAGAAGCGGTTTTTCGCTGTTAAGCTTTTGGAGAAGGACGACAAGATATCCGCATCCATGAAAAGCGTTCCTGATGTATCCGGGGAAATCAAGGCTCTGGAGGACGCCTTTGAGGACGATACCGAGAGCATCATCACCAATGAGCGGTATGTGTACATCTCTGCCATCATCAAGGATTGCTGCAAAAAAAATAATAAGAATGCATTGACCACATCGGATAAAATTGATAAGATTGTGACAAACCGTATTCTGGCTTTGCCCATCTTTGCTCTTGTAATGTTTCTGGTTTACTACATCGCCATGTCCACCATCGGTGCGGCTGCGACGGACTGGACCAACGACAACCTTTTTGGAGATGGCTTCCACCTGTTCGGCATCGGAGCGGCAGATTACGAGGAGGCGGCAGAGGAGTTTGGCTCTGGGGCGGAGGTTGTAAACGGCTTTCTCTCCTATGCAGAGGAGCAGGGCATGGATGTGGAGGAAATCGCCCAGGCTCTGGATACAGAGTCGGAGGAGTACGAGGGGGCAAATGTCCCGGCAGCTTTAGAGTCCCTGGCGGCTCTTTTTGACGAGTCCTCTGAGGCTACATACCTGGTGGTGGATGAGGAGACTTTGGCCACCGAGGAGGTCACCGCTTCCTATGCAGATCTTATGGAGGCCATAGAGGTTTACGGCGCATACGGATATGAGGAGCCGGATCCTGCTTCCTATGGCGTATGGGTTCCCGGTATCCCGGTTCTGGTAGAAAATGGGCTGACGGCTATTCACTGTGCAGACTGGCTTTCCGGTCTGATCCTGGACGGTATAGTGGCCGGTGTGGGTGCGGTGCTTGGCTTCGTTCCCCAGATGCTGGTTCTGTTCATTTTGCTGGCATTTCTGGAGTCCTGCGGGTATATGGCCCGGGTGGCCTTCATCATGGACAGGATTTTCAGAAGGTTTGGCCTTTCCGGCAAGAGCTTTATTCCCATGCTTGTGAGCACGGGCTGCGGCATTCCCGGCATCATGGCCAGCCGTACCATTGAGAGCGACCGTGACAGAAAGATGACCATCATGACCACCACCTTCATTCCCTGCGGCGCGAAGGTGCCCTTTATCAGTATGATCGCCGGCGCCATCTTTGGAAATTCTCCATGGGTTGCAACCAGCGCCTATTTTATCGGGGTTGCAGCGGTGATTCTTTCCGGTATCATCTTAAAAAAGACAAGGATGTTCGCGGGAGATCCCGCCCCCTTCGTTATGGAGCTTCCCGCTTATCACCTGCCCACTGTTGGCGCGGTGCTTCGCAGCATGTGGGAGCGGGGCTGGTCCTTTATCAAGAAGGCCGGAACGGTCATCCTGCTCTCCACCATCGTGATCTGGTTTGCAACCTACTTTGGGTTCAAGGACGGAGCGTTCACCATGCTGGGCGAGGACGAGATCAGCTACAGCATCCTGGCTTCCATCGGAAAGGCCCTGGCATGGATCTTCATCCCTCAGGGTTTTGGAAACTGGCAGGCCACGGTGGCGTCCATCACCGGCCTGGTGGCTAAGGAGAATATTGTCGGTACCCTGGGTATTCTGTACAGCGCAGGGGAGGGGACGGTTTATGCCAACATGGGGGCTGCGTTCACCGCGGCAAGCGGCCTGGCATTTATGCTCTTCAATCTCCTGTGCGCTCCCTGCTTTGCGGCTATGGGCGCCATTAAGAGAGAGATGAACAACGCCAAGTGGTTCTGGTTCGCCATCGGCTATCAGTGCGGTCTGGCCTGGGTGGTATCTCTGGTGGTATATCAGATCGGAAATCTTTTCGCGGGCGGAGGATTTGGAATCGGCACTGCGGCGGCAATACTTTTGATTATCGGCTTTATATATCTGCTGTTCAGACCCTATAAGCCCAGCACCACCTTTGAGGCAAAGGATTTGAAGAAGGCGGCCTAAGAAATAAAGAAAAGGAGCATTTATGACCTGGGGAACAATTTTTGTTCTGGCCCTGGTTGCGGGCCTTGTTTATCTGTCAATACGAAGCATAGTGAAGGACCGAAGGGCCGGGAAGCGCACCTGCGGCGGCAACTGCGGCGCCTGTTCGGGCTGCGGCTGCGGCAGTCATATGAGTGACGAGGAGATCCTGGAGCTTGCCAGGCAGGCGGCAAAAAGGAATCCATGACAGAAGCATGTAGATGATATGAGACAGAGATTTGCCAGAAGGGAGAAAAACGTGAGGAAAGCGGCAGAAAATCAGATGTATCAGCGGGTGGTTGCCGGGGATAATATAGATGTGCAGCGGGCGCTGGTGTATCAGAAGCTGAAGGCTCATGGATACCGGCTGACCAATCAGAGAAAGCTGATCATTGATGTGATTCTGGAACAGGACTGCTCCTGCTGCAAGGATATCTTCTATGAGGTGATTAAGCGGGATCCCACCATCGGGGTTGCAACCGTCTACCGTATGATGAAGAGCCTGGAGGAAATAGGCGCCATCGACAGAAGGCAGATGTTCAAAATCTGCTTCGATGGGGAATGCGAGAAGCCCGGCGCCTGCACGGTTACCTTTGAGGACGGCACCAAGCTGGTGCTAAGCGCAAGGGAGTGGGCAAGAATCGTGGAGGCGGGTCTGCGCTATGCCGGCTATCTGAAGCTTGTAAAGGGGGTAGAGGTGGGCAAGTGCAGCGGCTGTGACTGTTCCCCATAGCCTGTAAGGCGCAGGCTGCCCCTGATCCTGAAATATGCCGGGGGACAGGGCAGCGTTCAGACAGAAAGCTTTCCTTTTTCTAAAAAAAACGATTGCAAAGCCAGCCTTTATGTAGTAAAATTACTCAAAGTTACAGTTTTGGTACGTGTGTTTGATTTGAATACCATATGATCGAGATCATTACCAAGGCGAATGGCGCGGTAAATAGTGCGATTGGGGATTGACATAATTTTTACAAAAATCCAGTTGTTTTATTTGAAAAGATGGGGTATACTACAATGTGGTTGGCCTGTCAGAGAGGATATGAAAGCCTGCGGAGACCATCCGCAGGCTTTTTTCCCCTGCTCGATTGAGTGCGCAGTTAATTTATAGAGAATCAGACGGATTGATCTGCGTAAAAATATCTTTGACAGCTAAAAATAATTAAGAAGGAGGACTATATGGACGCGGACAGTTGCAACAGGGACGCAATGGACATTCCCATACGCTTCAGCGGTAAGAGCGGCACGGCTGGGGCCCCGGTCTGCCCGTGCCCCTATGGCCTGAAGCGATATTAGAACCCTTGTGTCTCTCTGAACATGAATGCCCGATGGAGAGATACTGGAAACAGATACGCCGGCGTCTCTCTGAAAAAGAAAGAGATACGCCGGCGAAATTTGTTCCGGTGTTTCTCTAAGCAGGATTTAAGAAAGGAGAGATACTCATGACAGACGCATTGGAGACATTAAAGAAAAGCATCATAAAGCTGACAGAGGAAAAAAAGTATTCAACTTTAAGAGATATTTTGTCCACTATGAATGCGGCGGATATCGCGGCACTTTTCGAGGAAGATATTCCAGAGAGCGTGCTGCCGCTGCTGTTTCGGCTATTGCCAAAAGAACTGGCTGCGGATACCTTTGTGGAGATGAGTCCGGACACCCAGGAGCTTCTGATCAAGGGCTTTTCAGACAGCGAGCTGAAGGAAGTGGTTGACGAGCTCTATGTGGATGATGCGGTGGATATCGTGGAGGAGATGCCTGCGAATGTGGTAAAGCGTATCCTGACCCAGGCGGATCCGGAGAAGCGCCGTATGATCAATGACATCTTAAAATATCCGGAGGACAGCGCCGGAAGCATCATGACTACGGAGTTTGTGGAGCTTCGCCCCCACATGACGGTGCAGGACGCCATCCTTCACATTCGGCGCTGCGGTATCACAAAGGAGACCATCAATACCTGCTACATCTGTGAAAAGGACAGAAGGCTCATCGGTATGGTCACCATCCAGGACCTGATCCTGGGGGAGGATAACGTCACCATGGAGGAGCTGATGGACGGGGTAATATCCGTGGGAACCATGGAGGATCAGGAGTCCGTGGCCCAGCTCTTTGGAAAGTATGACTTTCTTGCCATGCCGGTGGTGGACGGCGAGGGAAGACTTGTGGGTATCGTAACCGTGGATGACGTGCTGGACGTTTTAGAGGAGGAAACCACGGAGGATATTGAGAAGATGAGCGCCATCGTCCCTGCTGATAAGCCCTACTTAAAGCAGACCACCTTTGAGCTTTGGAAGAGCCGCATACCCTGGCTGCTTCTTTTAATGCTCTCCTCCACCTTTACCAGCATGATACTCATGCATTTTGAAAATGAACTGGCACAGTATATGATACTCACCGCCTACATCCCCATGCTCATGGGCACTGGCGGAAACTCCGGAGGACAGTCCTCCGTAACTGTTATCCGAGGCATCTCCTTAAATGAGGTGGAGTTTTCGGATATATTCAGGGTGCTCTGGAAGGAAATCCGGGTGGCGGTGCTTTGCGGTATAACCCTGGCAGTCTGTAATTTTGTTAAGCTCCTGCTCTTTGACCGTCTGGAGGTTTTGGAGGCTGCCACCATCTGCGTAAGCCTGGTGGTTACGGTGCTCTTTGCAAAGGTGGTGGGCTGTACCCTGCCCCTTTTTGCGAAAAAAATGGGCTTTGACCCGGCGGTTATGGCAAGCCCCTTTATCACAACAATAGTGGATGCGGTGTCCCTTCTAATATATTTCCAGTTTGCCAAGTCGATTTTGGGAATATAAATGTAATAAATCCTTAGAAATTTCTTGAAAATATGATAAATGTAGTTTATACTTGGCTTTATCGCTGGATGTCGGTAAAGCCATTTTTATTTCAGGACTTTGCCCATATGCAGGAGGAAGGACCGTATATTACGAAAATAAACAGTTGGAGGATGCCATGTTAGATATCAGATTTGTCCGGGAGAATCCGGATATCGTCAAGCAGAACATTAAGAATAAATTTCAGGATGCAAAGCTCCCCCTGGTGGATGAGGTGGTTGAGCTGGACAAGAAAAACCGCGCCATCAAGCAGGAAGTGGAGGAGCTGAGGGCAAAGAGAAATAAGTTAAGCAAGCAGATTGGCGCCCTCATGGGTCAGGGAAAGAAGGAGGAGGCGGAGGCCGTAAAGCTTCAGATCGCTGCAGACGCTGACCGAATCAATATGCTCTCAGAGGAGGAGAGGCAGGTTGAGGCGGATTTAAAGACAAAGATGATGATGATCCCAAATATTATTGACCCCTCTGTTCCCATCGGAAAAGATGACAGCGAGAATGTGGAGGTGCAAAGATACGGGGAACCGGTGGTTCCGGATTTTGACATCCCCTATCACACCGAGATCATGGAGCGGTTTCACGGGATCGACCTGGATGCCGCCAGACGGGTCGCTGGAAACGGCTTTTACTATTTGCTGGGAGATATCGCCAGGCTCCACTCTGCGGTGATATCCTATGCGAGAGATTTTATGATTGACCGGGGCTTTACCTACTGCGTCCCTCCCTTCATGATTCGCTCCGATGTGGTCACCGGGGTGATGAGCTTTGCGGAGATGGATGCCATGATGTATAAGATCGAGGGGGAGGATCTGTACCTGATCGGTACCAGCGAGCACTCCATGATCGGCCGCTTTATCGGTCAGATGTTAAAGGAGGAGGAGCTTCCCCTGACGCTCACCAGCTACAGCCCCTGCTTCAGGAAGGAGAAGGGCGCCCACGGCATTGAGGAGCGGGGTGTATACCGGATTCATCAGTTTGAAAAGCAGGAGATGATCGTGGTATGCAGGCCGGAGGAGAGCCCCATGTGGTTTGACAGGCTGTGGCAGAACACGGTGGATTTGTTCCGCTCCCTGGATATCCCGGTGCGGACGCTGGAGTGCTGCTCTGGCGACCTGGCGGACTTAAAGGTAAAGAGCGTGGATGTGGAGGCATGGAGCCCCAGACAGAAGAATTATTTTGAGGTGGGAAGCTGCTCCAATTTAGGAGACGCCCAGGCCAGGAGACTGCAAATCCGTGTAACCGGCGAGAAGGGAAAGTATCTGGCCCACACCCTGAACAACACGGTGGTAGCGCCGCCCCGAATGCTCATCGCGTTTTTGGAGAACAATCTGAGGGAGGACGGCAGCGTGGCCATCCCCAAGGCCCTCCAGCCATATATGGGTGGAAAAACAGAAATCAGGCAGACCTCAAAGGAGTAGACCTTGCACAGCTATTTAAGAGCAATTGGATTTTCAAAAATAGACACACGGGCGAAGGAGTGGAGTCTTACGGACAGCCTCATCGGAAGCGCGGATGAGACGGTTTCCTTTAAAATGGATGCGGATACATCCCTGATTATTTATAAGAAGCATGTGGCTCCCGGCTGCGGCGTGACCCTGGTGGGAGGCCGGTCCGGGGAAGAGTTCCGGCTGGATTATTACTTTCCCTATATGGAGACGGAGCTGGTAACCAGCACCGATGCCTGTGAGGTGACCAGGAAGGGCGGTGAAGATTCCTACCTGGTTTCCAGCGAGGACAGCCGCTTCGGGGTCACAACCATCTTTCACCTGACGAATCTGGCGGATTTCTTTAAAAAGAGATTGAAGCTGGATGAAACCTATCCGGTCAGAAAGAGCTGCATGACGGGACTGGCCACCTCCGCGCGGGTGCTTCTTCCTGTGGTAAAGACTGAGGAGCAGATCCAGGAGCAGAAGCTCAGGAACAGAAAACGCGCCCGGCTTTTGCAGGAAGCCCGTTCCGGGGATGAGGACGCCATGGAGGAGCTGACCAACCAGGAGATGGAAACCATCGGCGTGGTAAACCAGCGAATCTTTCAGGACGATTTGTACAGCGTCATCGACAGCTTTTTCAT
The DNA here is from genome assembly GCA_944381475.1 of uncultured Lachnospiraceae bacterium. Classification (GTDB taxonomy): domain Bacteria; phylum Bacillota; class Clostridia; order Lachnospirales; family Lachnospiraceae; genus UBA4292. The sequence goes on from CALWLH010000066.1 coordinate 29,113, forward strand.
GCCCTATGGGGTGGAATGCGATCAGTATATGCTGATGGGAGAGATCTTAAAGGTGGAGGAGCTGACAAATGCCCTCACCGGGGAACGGTTCTACCGAATATCCGTGCGCGCCAATGATATCGAGGTGACCGTGGGGGTTCTGGCGGCTGACCTGGTCGGCGCCCCTAAGCCTGGCAGACGCATAAAATGCCAGGTATGGCTCCAGGGAACAGTGGAATTTCTTAATTAGATATTAATCTAAAGAAGAAATTCAATGATTTTGCATATTGGGCATAGTTCCCAGGATATCTTTTACATATTTGTCACAAAAATATTAAAAAGTTCCGAAAAAAACTATTGCATTTTGTCCAGGTTTCGATTATAATCACGATAACAATATTTCCACAAGGAGGAAAACACTATGAATTTTAAGAAGATTATGGCTGGCGTTTTAGCTGGCTCTATGGCAGCGGTGATGGCTGTACCAGTATTTGCTGATGGCGAGGAAGAATATAGCGCTTATTTTTGCTTCCAGACCCCTAAGTATTCTTTCCGTAATGCCTGTGATGATGCCAGCTATGGCATAAACGGTACCAGCAATACAGCAGAGATCAACTATTCTGTAGTACATGCATGGGATGCAGAGAATAACCTGATTTCTGCACCGGGAACCTTTACAGATGTTGCATTTACAGGCGATGGTACATACACTGTATCTGTATCAGGCTTGGACTGGAGCGCAGAAGAGTTTGGCGATGCTCCTTACAACCTTCTGTTTCTGAGCACAAGCATTCCCGTGGATGCCCTGAATAATGAAGATTTCTCCATTACAATTGATGAGTTTACAATTGATGGGGAGCCTTTTGAGCTGAATCAAGATATGATTCTCAACAACTGGGAGGATGTGGCACCTGACGCTGAGACTACGACAGGTATTCAGGTAAGCATTCAGAATATGTGGGATGACAATGCTGACATTGGAAGCTACGACACCAGCGCATCTGAGATGTCCATTACCTTTACCGTTTCTGGTTTGGATAACTATGAGGGCGCTCCTACTGTAGCGGCTAATGTTTCCGCAGGCACTGGCGATGTAGCTCCTGTTGCTTATCTTGCAGCCATCGTTGCTGTAGCAGGCGTTGCTATGGTAGCTTCCAAGAAGGTTCGCGCTTAATCAGCGTGCAGTTTGACATTTGAGTGAAAGGGATCCTATGGCCGACATGGGGTTCCTTTTTTAGAACTGTACGCCATGGCCCTGCGGGCTTTATGGACTGGAGGGGGCATGGAGGGAATATCCCAAATGCGGGATCTGAGAAAGATTTCCAAAATGTTAAAAGCTGTCAAATGAAATTAAAAAAAGTGTTGCATTTTATGGAACAAAGTGTTATCATGCAGTTATAATATCCAAAAGGAGGGATTGAACATGAATTTTAAGAAAGTTTTAGTTGGCGTAGCAGCTGGCGCTATGGTAGCGGCCATGGGTGTTACAGCATTTGCTGAGCCTGTTTACTATTCAGATGATTCTTATGATTGGGAGGCAGACGGTATCGACACATCTGTTATTAAGATGGCCACATTGGTTGATGAGACTGTAGCAGATGCAGAGATTTCTTCATTTACCTATGATCTCACATGCGGTGCAGACGTTAACTTTAATGAGTACTCCTATGTGATCTTCTATGTAACAGTTGACGGTGAGTCTACAGCATATAAGGTACAGGGTATTGGCGCTTCTACACCTTTTGCGGAGTATGCTTCTGATGAGTGGACAAACGGTTTTACTATTACTGGCGCTACACTGACCTTGGATGCTCCCATTGCTGCAGGTTCTACATATAAGGTAGAGGCATTTACTCAGTCTTGGTCTGGTGCTGCAAATGAGGTTTATGATGTGACCATTGCAACAGGCGCGTCTGATTCTGCAGAGGATGACGGTTCGGCTGACACTGCTGACGTTGCACCCGTAGCTTATCTTGCAGCGGTTGTTGCTGTAGCAGGTGTTGCTATGGTGGCTTCCAAGAAGGCTCGCGCTTAGTTTTGATGCATGAATCGAACATACAAAAGACAGGGGACAGGCGTCTGCTCCCCTGTCTTTTTGAGTGATAAGCCCATCAAGCGGCCGGCAGCACCTGCCTCATGCGAAGCATTATATTGGCAGGTGCTTTGTGAGGATGTAACGCAATCATTCTGCTTTTTAGCAGCGCGGTGAAACAGGAGTTAAAAGCCACATTTTTACTAAAAAATATTAAAAAAATGATTGCAATTTTGTTACACGTGTGTTATCATTGGGACATGTATTAACTAAAACACATTTTAGGAGGGAATAAAATGAAGAAGTTTACAACATTGGCACTGGCTACTGCTATGACAGCAGCTATGGCGTGCACAGCTTTTGGTGCTGATCCTTTGAGAACTGGTACTGTAAGTGGGGAGAGTGCAAATCCCAACGTAGATCCTTATATTGTAGATACCACTTCTCTGACAGACGAGCAGAGGTCTTCTATTGCAGTTGCTGAGTTTACATTCACTGTAAGCTCTGATTTCTTAAACGGCGGTGGCGGCTATAACGCTAATGGTACTGATTGGACTCAGGATGCTGGTTATGAGTTCAAGACTGACGATGCATCTGCAGTAGGTACCCAGGTATATTCCATGCCGATCGAGAATTATGCATTGGGCGAGGATGGCACTGATTCTCTTCAGGTTCAGATGTGGTGGTTAAATGTTAACCCTGATGGCAGTGATGCTACTGCTACTCTTGACTCTGTTGTATTAAAGGACGCAGACGGAAATGTCCTTCTTTCTTACGGCGCAGCAGCTGAGTCTGATGCTAATGATACGGGAGATGTTGCTCCTGTAGCTTACCTTGCAGCAGTTGTTGCTCTGGCTGGCGTTGCTCTTGTAGCTTCCAAGAAGGCTCGTGCTTAATCATTAGGCGAAATATAATAAGTATGTACATTCAAAGACGTTTCCCGGTGTTACTCCTGGGAAACGTCTTTTTGTGGTATGACGGGCGTGCCGCTACCCGTGTACGGCATCGCAAATCGAGTAGGGGGGCTGTTCCCCTGCTCGATCGATAAGTCTGTAAAAGTTCCTAAAGGAGAAGGGTTTTCAAAAAATATACAGTGGTAAATTCCGCATAAATGTGGTAGACTTCTTTTCGGAGGGCAGAGCTTGTCGGAATGCTTCTGGGCTCCTATTCATTTGCGGAAGGGTTTGAAAGTAAACTTCCAAATCTGCCATGATGACGCAGCAAGGGCGTCAGAAAGAGGAAAAATGAAACTATATGTGGTGAGGCATGGTGAGACCACCTATAATGAAAAAGATCTTGTCTGCGGTATCTCTGACGCCCCTTTGACAGAACGGGGCCGGCAGCAGGCAAAAGCGCTGTCCGGGGAAATAGCAAAAAGGCATATTGACCGGGTGTTTGCGTCCCCCTTGCAGAGAGCAAGGGAGACGGCTGAGCTCGCTCTTACGGGAACCGGGCTGACCTATACTGTGGAGCCCCGGCTGATAGAGGAGGATTTTGGGGACAGCGAGGGCGTTCCCAGAACAGACTCGGTATTTCAATTTGCAAAACGAAACCTAGGGGTCAGGCAGCCGAAGGGAGAATCCTTTATTCGGCTTTGCCACAGGGTCTATTCTCTCATCGAGGATACGGCAGAAAAATATCCGGAGGAGAGGATACTCTGGGTGTGCCATGGTACCCTGGGAAGAGCAGTGCGTACGTATTTTGTGGATATGAGCAATGAGGAGATTTACTCCTATAATATGGAAAACTGCGAGATTCTGGAGTTTGAGTTATAATAGAGGCTTTTATGAAGAAATATATACCATTGCTGCTGATAGACCTGGCGGCCCTGGCGGTGATTCTCTATACCATCTGGCTGGGAAATCATGACAGCTGGATTACATCTAATCTGTCGGTGGTGGGTTACTGGCATGGCTTTAGTAAGTGGCTGATTATCTGGGGGTGGATTACAGCCGCCGTTTTTGCCGTGTATCTGATTTATCTGGCTAAAATTTTTGGCGTAAACAGTATAACTATGAATAGCTTTACCGTCCTTGGGGGCATACTGCTTTTGGTGGGTGTTTATCTGCCCTATCAGCCGGAACCCTATCCGGTACTCTCTAATCTTCATATCGCCTGTTCTTTTCTGGCGCCGGTATGCGTGGTAGGGGCTATCGTCAGTCTCCTGGTGCGGTTGATTCGCAGAAGGGCGCCCTTTATGGGGGCGATGCTGTTTTTGATGCTGCTTCTGATTGGGATTGCGGGGGTGATTTTTGTCCGCTGTACCATCATCACCACCCTCCTGGAGGTGTACGTGGTCAGCGGTCTGACGGTGTTTATGACCCTGCTGGCCCTGATCGGGCTAAACTGGGAAGAAAAGGACGCTCCCGGGGAGAAAATGGAGGGAAAATCGTAGAAAACAGGACAAAAAATAGTAGATTTTTCCGTTTTCCTATTTTCAACCGCCCCTTTTTGCGCTATAATATATCTGCGCTGGCGGTCAAGGACAAGCGCACTGCACTGTGCAATAGCTGCCCCAGGGGGCAGAAACAAATTTTATATCGGAGGTTCTATTATGTTAGTATCTGCAAAAGAGATGCTTGAGAAGGCAAAGGCCGGCAAATATGCAGTTGGTCAGTTCAACATCAACAATCTGGAGTGGACAAAGGCCATTCTTTTAACTGCTCAGGAGCTTCAGTCCCCTGTTATTCTTGGCGTATCTGAGGGCGCTGGAAAGTATATGACAGGCTTTAAGACTGTTGCAGCCATGGTAAAGGCCATGGATGAGAGCTTGGGCATCACCGTTCCCGTTGCCCTTCACCTGGATCACGGTACCTATGACGGCAGTTACAAGTGTATCGAGGCTGGATTTACCTCCATCATGTTTGACGGCTCCCACTACCCCATTGAAGAGAATATCGCAAAGACGAAAGAGCTGGTGGCTGTGTGCGGGGAGAAGGGTATCTCCCTTGAGGCTGAGGTTGGCTCCATCGGCGGCGAGGAGGACGGCGTTGTTGGTATGGGCGAGTGCGCAGATCCTGACGAGTGCAAGAGTATCGCAGATCTGGGCGTTACCATGCTGGCGGCAGGTATCGGAAATATCCACGGAAAGTATCCTGCAAACTGGCAGGGCTTAAGCTTTGAGACTCTGGCAGCCATTGAGGAGAAGGTTGGGGACATGCCCCTGGTTCTTCACGGCGGTACAGGCATTCCTGCGGATATGATCAAGAAGGCTATTTCCTTGGGCGTTGCGAAGATCAACGTTAATACCGAGTGCCAGCTCGCATTTGCGGAGGCTACACGGAAGTATATTGAGGCAGGCAAGGATCTGGAGGGCAAGGGCTTTGATCCCAGAAAGCTTCTGGCTCCCGGCTTTGAGGCCATCAAGGCGACTGTAAAGGAGAAGATGGAGCTCTTCGGTTCCATTGGCAAGGCCTGAAGCGTAAACGCATTCCTCTGATGCCTAGGAGCAGGCATATTTAAAAGAAATATTACAAACACAAAATTCCGGCTGTGTGTCACAGCCGGAATTTTTTCGCCATATACTATTGTCAAAAACGCCGTTTTGGAGTAATATGGTTTTTGTGTACCTTTGCCGGAGATAACAACCGGCGGGGCTTTTGGAGGTTTTCGTGGATATTCAGTTGATGGATCTGCACATATATTATAAGAAGCTGGGGCAGGGGGATAATGTGGTGCTGCTCCACGGATGGGGGGCGAGCATCGACCTGTATCAGGGGATGATCAACGCCCTGTCCCGCCGCTATACGGTCTATGCCTTGGATATGCCAGGGGTGGGGAGGAGCGATGAGCCCCCCGCTCCCTGGTGTGTGGATGACTACGTGGATCTGGTCAGCGCCTTTATAAAGGCCATGGGCATCACAAGGACTTACTTGATCGGCCACTCCTTCGGCGGAAGGGTCATCACAAAGCTCATGAACCGGCCGGAAAGACCTGCCCAGGTGGAACGAATCGTGTTCATTGACGCGGCGGGCATCAAGCCGAAAAAGAAGCTGAAGACCAGACTCAAGGTAGCCTCCTATAAGGCGGCAAAGGTGATTTTCAATAATCCTGTAATGAAATTCCTTTATCCGGATTATCTGGAAAACATGCGCAGAAAAAACGGTTCCGCAGACTATAATGCCGCCACCCCCGTTATGCGCAGCACCCTGGTGCGGGTGGTGAACGAAGATTTAAGGGGGCTGCTTGGGGGAATTGACCGCCCCACCCTTTTGATCTGGGGCGAAAATGATCCAGTGACTCCTCTTTCGGACGCAAGGGAGATGGAGCGGCTGATTCCGGACGCAGGCTTGGTAGTGGTAAAGGGCGCAGGGCATTTTTCCTACCTGGAGCAGCCGGGGCTGGTTCATTCCGCCATTGAAAATTTCTTCGGGGTGTAATTTATGAATTCTACTGCATTTCTGATTGAGAGCAAGGCGCCAGCGGTTTCTGCCGGTGCGGGAACGTCGGCTCTCATTTTCTTCATTTGTTATCTCATTATGGAAACAGCGGGCTTTGCGAGCCTACTGATCTATTACATGCATATGTTTCAGCTGAACTCCTACAAGGCCGATGAGCAGCTCCGCTTTATGAGGGCCAATGTGGGCAGTCTTTTGGGCCGGGTGATGGGGGTTCTCCTGGGCATGATTCTGCTGGGAATTTGGGCGGTGACCGAAAGTCCCGTTCCCGTACTTTTTGCCATTCTTTTGCAGTTTATGACCTTCTGGGGAAATCGCCCCTGGGCCAGGCGCGCGAAGCGCCCTCTGGTATACACCGGAAGGGTAAAGCGGCTTTTTGTTACCACCGGTCTGCTGTACCTGCTGGGGATGGCTTTGGCGGTGACGGCGGGCGTCCGGATTTTTGGCAGCCGGAGCCTTTCGGGCTTCGCGTTCTCCTGCGAGATTGGCGCTCTTCTCTGCCTTCTGGTCCCCTTTCTTCTATTTATAAGTAATGCGCTGAATCATCCCATGGAGGAGGCCATCAACAACCGCTTCATTAATGAAGCGAAGGGAATTGTGGCTTCCATGCCGAATCTGACGGTGATCGGTATCACCGGAAGCTTTGGCAAGACCAGTACTAAGTATTTTCTCACCAAGCTCCTTTCTGGAAGCTACAATGTGCTCATGACTCCGGGAAATTATAACACGGTTCTGGGGGTTACAAAGACTGTCCGGGAACAGCTGAAGGCCACTCATGAGATATTCGTCTGCGAGATGGGGGCAAGGCGGGTGAAGGAGATCAAGGGCGTGTGCGACATCGTAAACCCGGATATGGGGGTGATCACCTCCATCGGCGCCCAGCATCTGGAAACCTTTGGCAGTATGGAGAACATCATCCGCACAAAGCTGGAGCTGGCGGATGCGGTTCCCCCGGATGGAAGAGTATTTTTGAATTTCGATAATGCGATTCGCCGTTCACAAAAGCTTGACAAATCTGTGGTAAGCTATGGACTGGAAAATGAACATGTGGATTTTCACCCGGAAAACGTGCGGGTTTCCGAGCAGGGAAGCGCGTTTGATATTTCCTTTCCGGATGGAAGCAGCGCCCATTTTGTAACCCCGCTGATCGGCGCCCACAATGTATTGAATCTGGCGGGCTGTATTGCAGTTGCCTATTACATGAAGGTTCCGGCGGAGGTGATGGTGCGCCAGGCAAAGCACCTGGAGGCGGTGCCGCACAGGCTGCAGCTGGTAAAGAGTGCCAGAGGTATTATTATCGATGACGCCTATAATTCAAACCCGGCAGGCGCAAAGGCGGCTCTGGAAACCCTTGGAATGTTTGAGGGCCTGCACATCCTGGTGACGCCGGGGATGGTGGAGCTGGGGGAACAGCAGTATGCCTTAAACCGGACATTCGGAGTCCAGGCGGCAAAGCACTGCGACTACATTGTTCTGGTGGGGCTCAGGCAGACGGAGCCCATCGCAGAGGGCGTCAGAAGCGCTGGATTTTCGGAGGAGCGGCTCTTTATCGTGTCAGACCTGTCGGAGGGGCTGGAGCGGGTGGACGCCATCAAGTCCCCGGATCAGCCTAAGATCATCCTGCTGGAAAATGATCTTCCAGATAATTATTAAGAGCGAGGTGTAAGGTCGTGAAAATTTGCGTTGCACTGTTTTTCGGCGGGCAGAGTGTGGAGCATGAGGTGTCGGTGATTACCGGCCTCCAGGCATACTATGCCTTTGACAAGGAAACCTATGATGTGATTCCGGTTTACATCAGCAAGGATAATGAGATGTATATCGGGGAGCGGGTGGGAGATATAGCTGCCTACAGGGACATACCGGCGCTGCTTTCCGCCAGCACCCGGGTAAACATGGTGCGGGAGCAGGGCAAAGTGTACCTGCGGGAAATGCATCCAAAGAGCTTTCATAAGCCTCAGAGCATTCTGGTGGACGTGGCCTTCCCTGCGGTACACGGAACCAACGTGGAGGATGGTACCCTTCAGGGGTTTTTCAGAACAATGTGCATCCCCTATGTGGGCTGCGACGTCACTGCATCGGCTCTCGGCATGGATAAGTTTGCCATGAAAGCGGTGCTCTCCTATGTGGGGCTGCCTGTGCTGCCCTGCGTTCTGGCGGACTGCTTCCTGTTTGACAAGGAACAGGAGGCGCTTGTGGCACAGATGGAGGAAAAGATCGGGTATCCGGCCATCGTAAAGCCGGTGAATCTGGGCTCCAGTGTGGGAATCAGGATCGCCCACAACCGGGAGGAGCTCTTAAAAGCCCTGGATGAGGCGTTTGGCTTTGCCATGCGGGTGCTGGTTGAAAAGGCTATCACCAACCTGAAGGAGATCAACTGCTCCGTGCTGGGGGATGTGGAGCATGCGGAGGCTTCCGAGTGCGAGTCCCCTGTGGCAAAGGATGAGATTTTAAGCTATAAGGATAAGTACATGAGCGGCGGCGGGGAGAAGACCGGCCCCAAAAGCGGAGGCTCTGCCCCTGCCGGCGGCAAATCCGGGGAGGGAATGGCCAGTCTTTCCAGGGAGCTTCCCGCGAAAATATCCCCGGAGCTTCGGGAGCGCGTCCGTCAGCTGTCAGTAAAAACCTTTCAGGCCCTGGGGTGCAGCGGTGTTGCCCGCATTGACTGTATGCTGGACCAGGACACAGGAGAGGTGTATGTGAATGAGATTAACACCATTCCCGGATCCTTGTCCTTCTATTTGTGGCAGCCTGTTGGGCTTCCCTACGATGCGCTTCTGGACCGGATGGTAAAGCTGGCGTTAAAACGGGATCGGGAGCTTTCAAATCTTTCATTTTCCTTTGATACGAACCTGTTGTCCAATGTGAAACTAGGCGGTGCAAAAAAGTGATTGCGCCTGGAGAGGTGTGAGATATGAGTAAAACGAAAACCAGTGCGGGACATTCTGCGGTTAAGAAACCTGTACAGCGAAGGACAAACGGAGAGGCAAAGAATTCTTCTAAACGCTCTGAACAGCCTCAAAATAGAAGCGCATCCCAGAGCCCAGCGTCAGGGAACGCTTCTGACAGCCGGGAGGAGTTCAAGAATGAATATGCAGAAGCCGTCCAGGTCAGAGAGGAGGCGCTGGAAGAAGCATCGGATTTTGGAGATGAGACTGAAACGCAAGAGGCGCTTGCTTCTGAAGAAGACAGAGGGGGCTCCTCCGGGCTTTTCAGAGTGCTGCTGAGCAAAACCATCTTTTGCGTTTCCCTGGGAGTGTTTGCATATGCCCTTTCAGCTCTGGGGGTTTTGCTGTGGGGATATTATTCCAGCCAGAAAGAGTATGAGGATCTGAATAAGGACACGGTGACTATAGGAACAACTGCCGCGTCGGAAAATAATCCGCAGAATTCCAATGTGATTGTGGAAATTCCCGGAAACTCCTCGGAGGGGACAGGCGGCAGCGTGCCCTTTCTTGAAATTTCAGTGGACGAGCGTAAGCTGAAGGCTTTGAATGAGGATTACGCCTTTTATATCGTTATACCGGGCACAAATATACAGTATCCCGTGGTTCAGGGCGATGACAACAGCCATTACCTCCGGTATACCTATTCCAATAAAGAAAATACCGCCGGAGCCATTGCGCTGGATTACAGAACGGACAGAAGCGCCTACCTGGAGCCCTTCAAGACCATTATCAGCGGCCATAACCGTCAGGATGGAACCATGTTCTCGGATCTGGCCAATTACAGGGATGAGAGCTTCCGGGACGCCTATCCCTATGTTTACATTGTTATGGATGGCCGGGAATATGTATATGAAATATATGCGTTCTATGCGATGGAGCCGGTGGCGGTTTGCTATAATCCCTATACGGCGGATGATGTTTACAGAGATTTCGTGGATGCGCACAACACCTATAATAATGATATCCAGGTGAGTCTGGAGGACCATATCATCACCATGTATACCTGTAATGAGGATTCCTCCATGCGGTATCTATGTCATGCCGTGCTCCGGGGGGTATATGAGCTTTAACAGAGGATCTTGAAAGAAAGGGCTGCCCGAGAGGACGGCCCTTTTTGACGGTGAAAAAATAATCTGGCAAAAAAGTGGGAAAATCTGCAAGATGTCGCTTGACAATTGAAAAACCCTATGATATTCTGTAATTTGCATTCTTGCCGCAACCAAGGAGTTTTTGCGCCCTTTTTTAGGGGGTAGAAACGCCGTAGAGCGGTAATTTTATGAAAATTTATAGACAGGGGTGAAAGCGTTCATGGAAAAAAACAGATTAAAGCTTGATAAAACAGGCAAGCACACCAGAATGAGTTATGCCAGACGCGAAGAAGATCTGGCTGATATGCCGAACCTCATTGAGGTGCAGACGAAATCCTATAAATGGTTTCGCGAAAAGGGTCTGAAGGAAGTTTTTCGTGACATCTTTCCCATCAGCGATTTTAATGGGACGATGACCTTGAGCTTTGAGGACTGTAAGATCTGTGAGGATAAGAAAAAGTATACGATTGATGAATGCAAGGAACGGGACGCAACATATTCTGCGCCGTTGTATGTGCAGGTAAAGCTGCAGAAGCGGGACGAAAACGGCCAGATTATTGACCGTGAGGGCTCAAAGTCTGTTTATATGGGCGACATTCCCCTTATGACAGAGACAGGATCCTTTGTCATTAACGGCGCAGAGCGCGTAATCGTCAGTCAGCTGGTTCGTTCACCCGGTATCTATTATGATATTGCCCATGATAAGGTGGGAAAGAGGCTTTACAGCGCTACAGTTATTCCGAACCGCGGCGCATGGCTGGAGTATGACACGGATTCCTCAGATATTTTCTGGGTTCGTGTCGACCGTACCAGAAAGCTTCCGGTTACCGTGCTTCTTCGCGCCCTTGGCTGGGGAACGAACGAGGATATCATCGGACTTCTGGGAGAGGAGCCAAAGCTTTACGCCACATTTGAGAAGGATCCTTCTGACAATAAGAAGGCGGGTCTTTTGGAGCTGTACAAGAAGGTTCGCCCTGGTGAACCCCTAAGTGTGGACAGCGCGGAAACCTATGTGAACAACACCTTCTTTGACGCAAGAAGATATGATCTGGCAAAGGTTGGACGTTATAAATTTAACAAAAAGCTGAATTTCCGCTTCCGCCTGGCAGGACAGGTTCTGGCTGAGGACGTGGTAAATCCCCGGACAGGAGAGATTCTCTTTGAAGCGGGCACCCGGCTGACCAGGGATCAGGCCGAGGAGATTCAGGATGCGGCTATTGAATACGTCATGGTGAAGACGGAGGGCCGTGACGTGAAGGTTCTCTCCAATATGATGGTTGACCCCAGGGAATATCTGGAGGAGGAGGAGCTTGCAGAGCTGGGTCTTTATGATGAGAATAATGACATCATGAAGATTTATTATCCGAATCTGTCCGAGCTTGCGGGCTACCGGGAGGACAGGCAGAGAATTATGGAAGAGACCGATTCCTCCGAGGGCGATAAGAAGCGCCGTCTGGAAGAGCTGGCGGATGATTTCAGAAATATTCTGGTGATGAAGCATATAACCAAAGAGGACATCGTGGCGTCCATCAATTACTGCCTGAATCTGGAGGCGGGCATCGGAACAAAGGATGATATCGATCACCTTGGAAACCGCCGTATCCGCTGTGTGGGCGAGCTCTTGCAGAATCAGTACCGCATTGGACTTTCTCGTATGGAGAGGCTGGTACGGGAGCGCATGAGTACTATGAATCCGGAGGATGTGACAGAACAGTCCCTGATTAACATTAAGCCTGTGACGGCAAATGTGAAGGAGTTTTTCGGAAGCTCCCAGCTGTCCCAGTTTATGGATCAGAATAATCCCCTTGCGGAATTGACACATAAGAGACGTCTTTCTGCACTGGGCCCCGGTGGTCTGTCAAGGGATCGCGCCGGCTTTGAGGTCCGGGACGTGCACTATACCCATTACGGCCGTATGTGCCCTATTGAGACCCCCGAGGGTCCCAACATCGGTCTGATCAACTCCCTGGCGTCCTACGCCCGGATCAATCCCTACGGCTTTATCGAGGCGCCTTATTATAAGGTAGATAAGAGCGACCCGGCAAATCCGGTGGTCACAACAGAGCGGGTTTACCTGACTGCGGATGTGGAGGATGACTATGTTGTTGCCATGGCAAACGAGGAGCTGGATGAGCAGCGCCATTTTGTCCATGAAAACGTATCAGGCCGCTACAGAGAGGAGACCACAACCTTTAAGAAGACCAGCATCGACCTGATGGATGTGTCTCCCAAGATGGTGTTCTCCGTGGCGACATCCATGATTCCCTTCCTGCAGAACGATGATGCAAACCGCGCCCTCATGGGCTCCAACATGCAGCGTCAGGCGGTGCCCCTGATGATCACAGAGGCTCCGGTTGTGGATACAGGTATGGCGAAGAAGGCAGCCGTTGATTCCGGCGTTTGCGTGATCGCAAAGAATTCCGGTATTGTTGTGGTTTCCTCCTCCGATTATATTTCCGTCAGAAGACAGGACGGAGGTCTTGACGAGTATCATCTGCAGAAGTTCAGGAGAAGCAACCAGTCCAACTGCTATAATCAGAAGCCCATTGTCTTCGCGAATGACTATGTGCAGAAGGGCGAGGTCATCGCAGACGGCGCGTCCACAAAGGACGGAGAAATCGCCCTTGGAAAGAACCCTCTGATCGGTTTTATGACCTGGGAAGGCTACAACTACGAGGATGCGGTTCTCTTAAGTGAAAAGCTGGTTCAGGATGATGTATTTACATCCATTCATATAGAAGAGTATGAGACAGAGGCCCGTGACACGAAGCTGGGACCGGAGGAAATCACAAGGGACGTTCCCGGCGTGGGGGATGACGCCCTGAAGGATCTGGATGAGAGAGGAATCATCCGTATCGGCGCGGAGGTTCGGGCGGGAGATATTCTCGTTGGCAAGGTTACTCCCAAGGGAGAGACAGAGCTTACTGCGGAGGAAAGACTTCTCCGTGCCATCTTTGGCGAAAAGGCCAGAGAGGTTCGGGACACCTCCCTGAAGGTGCCCCATGGCGCATACGGTACCGTTGTGGATACGAAGGTGTTTACGAGGGAAAACAGCGACGATCTGGCCCCCGGCGTTATCGAGACGGTTCGCATCTATATTGCCCAGAAAAGAAAGATTTCCGTGGGTGATAAGATGGCGGGCCGCCACGGAAACAAGGGTGTTGTCTCCAGAGTGCTGCCGGTGGAGGATATGCCCTTCCTGCCTAACGGCCGTCCCCTGGATATCGTGCTAAATCCCCTTGGCGTGCCTTCCCGAATGAATATCGGACAGGTGCTGGAGATCCACCTGAGTCTGGCTGCAAAGGCCCTTGGCATCGATGTGTCCACACCGATCTTTGACGGGGCAAAGGAAAATGATATCGGCGATACGCTGGAAATGGCCAACGATTATGTAAATATGGAGTGGTCTGATTTCCTTGAGAAATATGAGGACACGGTGGATAAGGAGGTGCTTGAGCTTCTGGGAGACGAGGAGCACCTGGAGCACAGAAAGCTCTGGAAGGGCGTGCCCATTTCCAGAGACGGTAAGGTTCGTCTCCGCGACGGCCGTACCGGCGAATATTTTGACAATCCTGTCACCATCGGCCACATGCACTATCTGAAGCTTCACCATCTGGTAGACGACAAGATCCATGCCCGCTCCACCGGCCCTTACTCCCTTGTTACCCAGCAGCCGCTGGGCGGTAAGGCGCAGTTTGGCGGTCAGCGATTTGGAGAGATGGAGGTGTGGGCTCTGGAGGCCTATGGCGCCGCATACACGCTCCAGGAGATTCTGACAGTAAAGTCCGATGATGTTGTCGGCCGTGTGAAAACCTACGAGGCCATCATCAAGGGTCAGAATATTCCGGATGCAGGGGTGCCTGAATCCTTCAAGGTTCTCTTAAAGGAGCTGCAGTCCCTGGGACTTGACGTGAGCGTCCTGAACAATGGGGAAGAGGTTGAAATCAAGGAGAGCAGCGAATATGGCAATATTGACTTCCGCTCTGTTATGGAGGATGACAAGTCCTATCAGCGCGAAAGCAGCAAAGAGCTGGCGGCCGGAGGCTTCAGTACCCAGGTTGTGAACCATGAAACCCGGGAGTTTGAGGAAGAAGAACCGGAGGAGGAAGTCTACGAGAACGATGGTTATGACGATGGTTATGACGATGAGGGTTATGACGATCACGGTTCTGAGGATGATTTTGAATAAATAAAAGGTTTACGCGGCCCGCCATATGGGCGGGCCGGTTAAAGAGCATAGAAGGGAGTTCACACATGCCTGAGACAAGCAATGAGACATATCAGCCACTGGTATTTGATTCCATCAGAATCAATCTTGCATCACCGGAAAAGATCAGGGAGTGGTCCCATGGGGTCGTAACAAAGCCGGAGACGATCAACTACAGAACCCTGAAGCCGGAAAAGGATGGCTTATTCTGTGAGCGCATTTTTGGGCCCAGCAAGGACTGGGAGTGCCACTGCGGCAAGTATAAGAAAATCCGTTATAAGGGTGTGATCTGCGACCGCTGCGGCGTGGAGGTGACAAAGTCCAACGTGCGCCGTGAGCGTATGGGACATATCGAACTGGCAGCTCCTGTTTCACATATCTGGTATTTTAAAGGCATTCCCAGCCGTATGGGACTGATACTGGATGTATCGCCGAAGAACCTGGACCGGGTTTTATACTTTGCGGCATACATCGTGCTGGATAAGGGTACCACGGACCTGATGGAAAAGCAGGTTCTTACGGAAACGGAATATAATGAAGCTATTGAAAAGTTTGGCCGGGGAAGCTTCAAGGCAGGAATGGGTGCTGAGGCTGTCCAGACTCTTTTAAAGAGAATCGATCTGGAGGCGGAGGCTGCCGATCTTCGTGAGCAGCTGGCGTCTGCGAATGGCCAGAAGCGGGCCCGTATCATCAAGCGCCTGGAGGTGGTGGACGCCTTCCGTACCTCCGGAAACCGTCCTGAGTGGATGATCATGAACGTGGTTCCGGTGATTCCCCCGGATCTTCGTCCGATGGTACAGCTGGATGGAGGGCGTTTTGCCACATCGGATTTAAATGATCTGTACCGCCGTATTATAAATAGAAACAACCGTCTGGCAAAGCTTTTGGAGCTGGGGGCGCCGGAGATCATTGTCCGCAACGAGAAGCGTATGCTTCAGGAGGCTGTGGATGCTCTGATCGACAATGGACGTCGCGGCCGCGCTGTGACAGGTGCGGGAAACAGGGCGCTGAAATCCCTGTCAGACCTGTTAAAGGGTAAACAGGGGCGTTTCAGGCAGAATCTTCTTGGAAAGCGCGTGGATTATTCCGGACGTTCCGTTATCGTGGTGGGGCCGGAGCTGAAGATTTATCAGTGCGGTCTGCCAAAGGAGATGGCCATCGAGCTTTTCAAGCCCTTCGTTATGAGGGAGCTGGTAAAGAATGGCGAGGCAAACAATATCAAGAGCGCAAAGAAGATGGTGGAGCGCCTTCAGCCCGTTGTCTGGGACGTTCTTGAGGATGTGATCAAGGAGCATCCGGTAATGCTGAACCGGGCCCCTACGCTCCACAGACTGGGTATTCAGGCCTTTGAACCCATTCTTGTGGAGGGCAAGGCCATTAAGCTTCACCCGCTGGTTTGTACTGCGTTTAATGCAGACTTCGACGGGGACCAGATGGCTGTCCATCTTCCCCTTTCCATGGAGGCCCAGGCAGAGTGCCGTTTTATGCTGCTCTCTCCCAACAACCTTTTAAAGCCCTCCGATGGCGCCCCGGTGGCCGTACCCTCCCAGGATATGGTCCTTGGTATCTACTACCTGACCCAGGAGCGTCCCGGCTCCAAGGGCGAGGGGATGTATTTCCACAATTTTAACGAGGCGATCCTTGCCTATGAGAACAAGATCATCACCTTCCATTCCCGTATTAATGTCCGGGTTACAAAGACCATGGAGGATGGAACCGTAAAGATGGGAACTGTTTCCTCAACCTACGGCAGGTTCCTCTTTAACGAGATTATCCCTCAGGATCTGGGCTTTGTGGACAGAAGCGTTCCCGGCAACGAGCTTCTCTTAGAGGTGGATGAGCTGGTGGGCAAGAAGCAGCTAAAGAATATTCTGCAAAAGGTTATTGACAAGCACGGCGCCACTGTTACGGCGGAGGTTCTGGACGCCATCAAGGCCATGGGATATAAGTATTCCACCATTGCGGCTCTGACAGTTTCTGTCAGCGATATGACAGTGCCTGCTAAAAAGCAGGAGATGATCGAGGCTGCCCAGAAGCAGGTGGATGATATTTCCAAGAAATTCAGAAGAGGTCTCTTGACGGAGGAGGAGCGCTATAAGGGCGTCATCAGTAGCTGGAGGAGGACGGACG
>CALWLH010000067.1 GCA_944381475.1 uncultured Lachnospiraceae bacterium
CAGCGGTAGAGCGCCCTAAGAGATGAAGCAGATCTGCTGAGGAAAGCATACACCCCAGGGTACTGCAGCAATGTCCCTTGCAATCTCCGCAAACCGGCGCGGCATCCTTTGCCTCATGCTGTAAATAATACCCATTTAATTCCCGCAGCTTTTCTCTGATCATCTCCAGTTCATTAAGCCGGATACAATGGCTGATAGTATTTTCCCCTACTGCCTGCCTGCACTGCTCAAAATCCATCCAGCAAACCTCTGAAACCTCCTCGGTCTGAAGGGAGAAGGACTCTTCTGTCCAATCGGAGGGGCACAGGAGAATATACACATTGCTAACCTGATCATCGATAAATGGGAAACCGTAAAAATTCCTCTCGTACCGATCGCAGCACTGACCGCAGTATATCAGGTCTTCCTCCCTTGCTCGGATTCCCAGCTCCTCCTGAAGCTCACGTACTGCGGAGGGAAGAAAGCCCGCTCCGGCAGGAATATGTCCGGCGCTGGATATATCATAGCAGCCGGGAAAGGAATCCTTCCGATCACTGCGTTTTTGCAGAAGAATTTCAGGAGCATGTTCTCCATTTTTAATCAGCCAAACATGGGCTGTTCTGTGCCTGTATCCCAGTGCATGGGCCCGTTCTCTCTCGACACTCTCTCCGGTGGGATTCCCCCATTCATCTACAACATCCAGCAGCTCCATTTTATTCTTCCTCGTTTACTCCGTCCCATCGATAATGGCCGATGATCGTATAGTTTTCGATCTCATTTTTCTCTCTTGCTCCCCCGGGGCCATGATGAATGATAAAGGGATACCCCTTATCGTTTCTCCTGTCTGACACGATGGCAATATGGCTGGGAAACACCACGATATCACCGGGCTGCCAAGCCGACAGGTCATCTAGCTCCGTGGTCAAGGAGGTGGCGTTTCCGTCAAAAAAGACCTTCAGGTTCTTTACACGACGGAAATCGATATTGGGATCTGGTTCAGAAATATCTGGATATGCAGAAACATTTTCAGCAATATCCTGATCCACCAAATCTTTAAGAGTATACCCTGCCGCCATAAAAGCATTCCATATCACATCCGTGCACACGCCGTAATGGTCTGTGGGATAGCCGCCCTCTTCATAGTATACGCTTTTATAGACCGGATCGGTGGCAATGTAATCCCTGGCTCCCATCAGGATATCCGTATAATCATCCACACCATCTCCATCTGCGTCCAGGTCCGAGGTCAAGGTCTCTATTCCAAATTCCTCCGCCGAGTGAGCCCTGTTGCTGCGGAGTCCGCCAGCAGCATACAGATAAAGTAAAACACCCGCTCCGGCCAGTATAAGCATCAGAAAAAGCACGCCAAAACCAATCCAGCTTTTTCTAACACTCCTGAATATCCACATAATATTTCTTTCCTGTTTCGAGACAATACACCCCCAGACGCTCCCCATATGCCGCCCCGCAGTCGATGGCCACATGGTTATTTTTTTCAAAGATCATCCCCCGGTACTGCTCATCGATTTTAAAGGTGGGGCGATGACCTGTCACCAGTATCTTATCTTTGAAATAGACCCGATTATAATCCGGCTGGTGATAAATCAGCTCACTGTAATGGTAGTCCTCCAGAGGCCGATCCGGTGAAAAGTTATCAAGGCCTGCGTGCGCCAGAACATATACGCCGCGCCCCACCTTCACCTCGCCATAGAGCAAAAACTCCTCCATATAATCCAGGATATCCTCCCGCTCCTCCTCGCTAAGCTCCATAAACTGTTTTGCGGTAACCGCTCCGCCGTCCTGCATCCAGGCCTTTAACTCCATCTGCTCCTCTGCCGAAAGTCCGTCCCGCCCCTTTTGCTTCGCCAGCAAAAGCTTCATGGCCGAATAGTCGTGATTTCCAAGAAGGGGAAAAACATTAACACGAAGCATCATATCCTGAAGAACCTTTACAGGTTCCGGCCCTTTGTCCACTATATCTCCCAACACGTATAAATTATCTGAATCTTTAAATTTAATCTTTTTCAGCAGCTCCAGATATTCCTTATAATAGCCATGGATATCGCTGATCACATAATTCATAAGAGCACCCTCTTTCCTTCTTTAATAGTACTATTGTAGCGAAAAAGCGCCCTGCATACAAGTGTCGATTATACAAAATTTCCGACAGGATGTTCCCTTAGCTTTGACCCTGATATCATATGATTATGTCCTGTAAATTGAAAATATGACCTTACCGCTGCTCCTGAATAAGAAGGCGCACCACGAATCGTCCATCTTCTTCGCTGCAGTCAAACACCGCTCCGTTTTTATCAGCAAAAATCTGCACGCTCTGCATACCCAGACCGTGTCCCTCCCCTCTATCGCTCAGAGGAAGATGGGTTCTGGCATCATAGCGGATACGATCCTTAAAGGGATTGCTTATCTCAATAATCTGCTTATCTCCCTTTCTCATAGCGAGAAACGCTATCCGCCTGTCGCCATCGCATTTCTCTGCCGCCTGTATGGCATTCTCCAGAAGGTTGGAAAGAATCACCGCAAGCTCCAGTTCAGAAACCGAAAGCTTCTCCTGAAGATCCGCCTGCACCTCAAACAGCACCTCTTTTTCCCGGCAAACAGTATCCGTGTATTCCAGCACACTGTTGATAACCACATTTTTACAGTAATTCTTCATCCCTGCCGCGTTAATGCTTTCCTCATAGGCAGAAAGTACCGAAATGGCCATATCATACTCCCCATCCTCGATGAGGCGGTGCAGGATATGGATCATATGACGCATATCATGGCGGAGCACCGCTGTTTTTCTCTGGCTTTCCTTTGACATATCCAGCCGCTTGTTCATCTGGTCCATCAAAAGCTCATATTCCAGATTGTGATAATACAAGGTTGAATTGCGCTGCTGATAACGGAGCACCTGGATTGCCAGCCCGTAGCTGCTGATGGCTAGAAAGGTAACCATCAGGGCAATGATCAGATCCCTGAAAGGTACCTCTTCCATTCCGGACTGTTTCATCAACAAAAAAATATTGATATAATAAAATATGGGTACAAGAAACATCAGCGCCCAGGGGAATTCCGGATCCCTCGCCATACTGTGCATCCAGTTTCCAATATACATATTTGCCGCCAGCATCACCAGCACATGAAAAGCGATACAGACCATCATTGCAAACAGCGTCTTAAAAAGCGGGGAAACCGCATCCGGTATGTATATCAGCATCAAATTCCCGATGATATTTCCCGGAAGCACAAAGGTCGCGCCATTAAAGGTGTTCAGGAGGATGAGAATACTCCATTTTTTGATTGCCAGCAGACCGCAAAGCAAAACCAACGCCATCTGTATCAGGACAATAATAATCTCATTGACTCCCTTTATCTGCAAGGTCTCTAATGCGCATATGGAAATAAAAAGCAGGAGTATCAGTCTGATCAGCCTGTTTTTCTCGCATTGTTCCCTATACTGAACATACAAAAACGCACACATTGCAATATGCGAAATAATGTTCAGCAGCAATACATCTGTCATACGATCTAGTCCTCCCGTCCCCTCGCCATGAATTGCAGATAGCTTTGCTTCACAGAATTAATATGCTGACGGCTGATGGGTACAAACACTTCCGGGGAATCCTTATTCACCTGAAGCACCAGATTCGAGGAGGAATAGCTCTTGATATAAGACATATTGGCCAGAAAGGACTTATGGGTCAGCACAAAGCACTTTGTATCCAAAAGCTCGGATACTGTGTCAAAAAAAGTGCTCCTGAGATAAATGCTGGTAATGTCCTGACCATCCGTCAGATGTATCACCATCTTCCTTGCAGACATCTCAATAAAAAGGATCTGTTCATGCTTTACCAGCATCATGCCGCTGGGGGTCTTGACAGAAAAGTACCGGGAAACCTTATTTTTGGATTTCAGGGCATAATCCAACGCCTCAAACAGCATATCCCGGACAACAGGCTTGATAATGTAACGCTCCGCATGTATGCCATAGGCGTCCAGAGCAAAATCTGTGGAGGATGTCAGATAAATCAATGTGGTCTCAGGCCAATTCTTCTTTATCTCTGCGCCCAGCGTAATTCCGTCCATATTGGGCATCATAATATCCAGAATTGCCGCATTATATTCCTGCCTGTTCCAGTCCTCCAGGAGCATTTTGGGATCAGAAAAAGTCTTATAGACAATGCTTTCCGTTCCATGCTGGCGCTGATATTCCTCCAGCATATCCCGTAATTTTAATATTTCTCTTTCGTCGTCATCGCAGATTGCCAGTCTCATATGTACATCCCCCAATCTCGACATTACCAATCAGAAGAAGGAGAAGGAGAAGGGTATACCTTCTCCTTCTCTTTACAGCTTCATGCGCAAATTAAGCAAACGGATTCTCCGTCTTATACATCATGCCCTTGGGCTGGTTAAACCCGATCTCCTCAACCCCCAAAAGCTTGAATACCTCAAAGATGGCCTTACCACAATGCGCGAAGGCAACCGCACCGTGATGAGGGAAGTTTCTTTCAATAAGGATATGACGGTAGAAACGTCCCATCTCAGGTATAGCAAAAACACCGATGGTGCCAAAGGACTGGGTGGCAACAGGAAGAATCTCGCCTTCTGCCACATATGCGGAAAGCTTTGCATCGGCTGTGGACTGAAGACGGAAAAATGTGATTTCTCCAGGAATCAGATCTCCCTCGCAGGTGCCGTATGTACACTCCTCCGGCAATGTTCTTGCCATAATCTTCTGATTTCTCATTTCACAGAAGGACAACTTTCCGGGGGCAGTATTTCCACAGTGAAAGCCCATAAAGGTATCCTTTAAGGTATAGGGATACTTGCCCTTAATCTCCTTCTCATACATATCTGCGGGAACGGAGTTGTTAATATCCAGAAGCGTTGCGGTGTCCTGGGTAATACATGTGGCAATATACTCGCTTAAAGCGCCGTAAATATCCACCTCGCAGGAAACCGGGTATCCCTGCTGAGCAAGACGTCCGTTTACATAGCAGGGGACAAATTTGAACTCTGTCTGGAATGCGGGCCAGCATTTGTTTGCAAATACAACAAATTCCCTCTGTCCTTTATGCTCCTGTGCCCAGTCAAGAAGAGTCAGCTCATACTGCGCAAGCTTTGGCAAAATGGAAGGAAGCTTGTTTCCTGTACCAAGATCCTTTGCCATATCCGCAGCAACATCCGCAATCCTGGGATCTCCCTCGTGCTTGTTGAATGCCACAAGCAGATCCAGCTCAGAATTTTCCTCGATCTCCACACCCAGATTATAAAGCTGCTTGATGGGAGCATTGCATGCCAGGAAGTTTTCCGGTCTCGGCCCAAAGGAAATGATCTTTAATTTTCCAAGCCCGATAACCGCTCTTGCAATGGGAACAAACTCCTCAATCATCGCTGCAATGTCCGTGGCAGTACCTACAGGATACTCCGGAATGTATGCCTTTAAGTTCCGCAGCTTCAGGTTATAGCTGGCGTTTAACATGCCGCAGTATGCGTCGCCTCTGTCATCCAGCATCTTATCAGAGGCCTCCTCTGCCGCGGCCACATACATCACCGGGCCGTCGAAATACTTGCACAGAAGGGTTTCAGGGGTCTCTGGACCAAAGTTACCAAGAAAGACCACCAGCGCGTTGACATCGGCTGCCTTAATCTCCTACAGGGCCTTTACCATATCCCTTTCTGTCTCGATGATGGTGGGGCAGTCAAAGATTTCTCCCTTATACGCTTCCACAATTGCCGCCTTTCTTCTCTCAGACAATGCCATGGGGAAGCAGTCTCTGGAAACCGCTACGATTCCCAGCTTCACTACAGGAATGTTATTCATGCTTCTTTTCCTCCTTTTGAATTTCTTTTTATTAGTGCCATGCACGAATTCTCTTCTTAGAATTATACATGATTTTTACCTCAATAACAATAGAAAATAAGAAAAAATTTCAATTCATTGGCACCCTTTTTTTATTTGCCCATAGTATAAACTGTAAAAACGTTTTGGAGGTCATTATGAGTGACTTATCTTCCTCCCGCTGCGGCTGTGACTGTGGCTGCGACAACAACGGTACCGGTATCCTGGGAAGCAACAGCAACTGCGCATGCAGCTTCATCTGGATCATCCTTCTGCTGTCCCTTTTTAACAACGGAAACGATGGCTACGGATGCGGCAATGGTATCGGCGGTATCTTCGGGGGCAATGGCAACAACTGCAGCTGCAGCATCCTGATCTGGATTCTGCTTCTGTCCTGCTTCTGCGGCAATGGCTGCGGCAACAGCTGCTTCTAAGCACCCCGGCAATATAACTGACTGACAGTTCAATAAAAGGGCTGCCTTCCGGCTTTTGCCGGAAGGCAGCTTTTCTATTTCTGCGCTTTTAAAATTTTCAAAGAAGCGTCCTATAGTGCTGTTCCTAAACCTGCTCATAAAGAGGATACTTGTCTGTCAACGTCTTTACCAGAGCTCTTGCAGTCTCTCCATTGCCCTCCGGATTCCTAAGCGCCATGGAAATAGCCTCTGCAACTGTCACCATATCCTCTTCCCTGAAGCCTCTGGAGGTTACCGCCGGCGTGCCCAGACGGATACCGCTGGTCACAAACGGTGATGCGGGATCGTTTGGAATGGCATTTTTATTGCATGTGATATTGACTGTATCCAGAAGCTTTTCCACAGCCTTACCGGTCATTCCAAAATTTAACAAATTCACCAGCATCAGGTGATTATCCGTACCCCCGGATACCAGCTGGAACCCTCTCTCCACCAGCGCATCCGCAAAGGCCTTTGCGTTTTTCTTGATTTGAAGCTGATAATTCTTAAAATCCTCCGTGAGAGCTTCCCCGAAGCATACTGCCTTGGCTGCAATCACATGCATCAGAGGGCCGCCCTGAATGCCGGGGAAAATAGCCTTGTTAAAGTTAAATTTCTCATTCACCTCGCTGCTGCACATAATCATGCCGCCTCTGGGGCCTCTAAGGGTTTTATGTGTAGTGGTTGTTGTCACATGGGCGTAGGGAATGGGGCTTGGATGAAGACCAGCAGCCACAAGACCTGCAATATGGGCAATATCTGCCATCAGCACTGCCCCAACCTCATCTGCAATCTCGCGAAAGCGCTTAAAATCAATGGTTCTGGGATATGCGGAAGCGCCGCAGACGATCATCTTCGGTTTGCATTCCAGCGCAATTTCACGCACCCTGTCATAGTCAATGTATCCGTCCTCATTAACTCCGTAAGGCACGCAGTTAAAATACTTTCCGCTCATGTTCACCGGTGAGCCATGGCTTAAATGTCCGCCGTCTGCGAGGCTCATCCCCATGTAGGTATCTCCCGGCTGAAGAATCGCAAAGAATACCGCCATATTTGCCTGTGCGCCTGAATGGGGCTGTACGTTTACATACTCACAGCCAAAAATCTTTTTCGCCCGTTCTCTGGCCAGATTTTCAATCACATCTACGCACTCACAGCCTCCATAGTAACGCTTGCCTGGATAGCCTTCCGCATATTTGTTGGTCAGAGGGCTCCCCATGGCTGCCATAACAGCCTTGCTTACAAAATTTTCGGACGCGATCAGCTCAATATGGCTGTTTTGCCTTGCCACCTCCGCGCTGATGGCCTCGGCAACCTCCGCATCCGTCTTTTGGATTTCCTCAAAAGAATACATCTATCCACCTCCAAAGTATATTTTAACCGCCCCACAGCGGCTAATTTCCAATCATCCTTCATTATTTCTGAGAGCCATTTTCTCCACATCCCGACGGGCCAGCGCCGCCTTGATCACATGCTTTGCCAATACGGATGTGGTCACCATGCCAACCCCTCCGGGAACAGGCGTCGCTTTTCCCGCCACATCCGCGATATCATCAAAATCCACATCGCCAATCAATTTTCCATGCTCATCCTCATTGATGCCCACATCAATCACCACCGCATCATTTTTTACATAGGATGCCTTTACCAGCTTCGCCTTACCGGCACAGGCCACCAAAATATCCGCCCTGCGGCACACGGCCTCCATATTCTGCGTTCTTGTGTGGCAAATGGTTACTGTGGCATTTTTCTGAAGCATCAGCATGGATAAGGGACGTCCAACCACCAGACTTCTGCCGATGATCGCCACCTCCTTTCCCGTCAGGTCGATACGCGCATCCGCCAGAACCTCCATAACAGCCTCTGCAGTACAGGGGGCATGGCCAGTCTCATCCCCCGCGAATACCTTTGCCTGATTCACGGGACTGATCCCGTCCACATCCTTTACCGGATCAATCATCTCCCGGATTCTCTTCTCATCAAGCTGTCTTGGAAGCGGGCAGAACAAAAGAATTCCATCCACGTCATCGTCATGATTTATAAACTGAAACGCCTCCGTAAACTCCTCCATGGAAATATCCGCGGGAAATTCATAGGTGCTGACACGGACGCCCACCTTCTCCATGCGTTTTTTTGCTCCTCTCTCATAGGATACATCCGCAGGATTCTCTCCCACACGGATGATGGCAAGATGCGGCATAAATCCCTCAAAGGGAAGCAGCATCAGCTGCATACGGTCATGCATTGCATCAACGGTTGTTTTTCCTTTTAATGTTTCCATTCCGAAACCTGCCGCAGATTGACGGCTTATCCTTTCAAAATTTAATTTACAGCTTACATCTTAGCAGCTGTGCGAGCAATAT
>CALWLH010000068.1 GCA_944381475.1 uncultured Lachnospiraceae bacterium
AGGGCGCAGGTAGGGCAGGGTGCCGTCCTTTCTCACATCCGCCAGGCGCTTCGCCAGCTTCTGGGCCATATAGATGGGGTAGGGCATGTACTCCTCCGTCTCGTTGGTGGCAAAGCCAAACATCATCCCCTGATCCCCGGCGCCGATGGCGTCCAGCTGGGCGTCGCTCATGCCCTGCTCCGTCTTTGCCTCCAGACATTCATCCACACCCATGGCAATATCCGTGGACTGCTCGTCGATGGCCACGATGACCCCGCAGGTCTCGGCATCAAAGCCAAATTTTGCTCTGGTGTACCCAATCTGTGCCACCGTCTCTCTCACAAGCTTCTGGATATCCACATAGGCCTTTGTGGTAATCTCTCCCATCACCAGCACCAGTCCTGTGGTACAGCAGGTCTCACAGGCCACCCGGCTCATGGGATCCTTTTCCAGCAGCGCATCCAGTATCGCATCTGAAATCTGATCGCATATTTTATCAGGATGTCCTTCCGTCACGGACTCCGAAGTAAACAACCGCTTTTCCAATTTGTACTCCTCTCTAAAAAACCTCATCCAACCTTCATCTTAAATTTCTGAAGATCCCTCTCGCTCTCTGCCCGGCAGATGTTTGCTCCCAATCCCGAAAGCTTCTCCACCAGACATTCGTATCCCCGCTCAATGTGGGAAATCTCGTCCACGATGGTATAGCCCTCCGCCGCCAGGCCCGCGATCACCATGGCCGCGCCGGCCCGCAGATCCGTAGCCAGCACCCGGGCCCCAGTCATGAGGGGTACGCCGTCGATAATGGCCACATTTCCTTCCACCTTGATATTCGCGCCCATACGGATCAGCTCGTCCACATACTTATATCGGTTTTCAAAAATGCTCTCCGTCACCACGCTGGTGCCCTCCGCCAGCGCCAGCACCACAGACATCTGGGGCTGCATATCCGTGGGAAATCCGGGATAGGGTAGAGTTTTCACATGGGTTGCCCGCATATGATTGCAGCCGATGACCCGCACCGCGTCATCGTCCTCCACAATTTCACAGCCTACCTCCCGAAGCTTGGAGCTGATGGACTCTAAGTGCTTCGGTATCACATTCTTTACTGTCACATCCCCTCTGGTGGCTGCCGCAGCCATCATAAAGGTTCCCGCCTCAATCTGATCCGGAATGATGGAATATTCGCATTTGTGAAGGGCTGGTACGCCCTGAATCCGGATCACATCCGTGCCGGCGCCCTTGATATTGGCTCCCATGGTGTTCAGCATGTTTGCCACATCCACCACATGGGGCTCCTTGGCAGCATTTTCAATAATGGTCTTCCCCTCCGCCAGGGATGCTGCCAGCATGATGTTGATGGTGGCCCCCACGGAAACCATATCCATGTAGATATGCGTGCCGATGAGCCTGCCGGAATGGGCAATGATCATGCCGTTTTTGATCTTTACATCTGCTCCCAGGGCCCTGAAACCCTTGATATGCTGGTCAATGGGACGGCTGCCGATATTACAGCCTCCCGGAAGATCCACCTCCGCATGATGGTATTTGCCCAGCAGGGCGCCTACCAGATAGTATCCCCCCCGAATCTTGCGGATGGAATCATTGTCCACCATGGTTTTGCGGATCGTGCTTCCGTTGATCAGTACACGGTTGCCGTCCCGGCGCTCCACCACTGCGCCGATCTCCGAAATCGCGTCCAGCAGAAACTCTATATCCTGTACACGGGGTACATTATCGATGATTACGGGCTCGTTTGTCATAATCGCCCCTGCAAGAATACCCAGCGCGGCATTCTTTGCACCGGCAACGTTCACCTCTCCGCAGAGAGGCACTCCGCCCTTCATTATATACTGCTCCATCTTTCACCTCGCGTTTTGTACGCATGTTTTCTGTGGCTGACGCCGCTCAAAGCTTTGCATAATACGCCACACTAACAGCTAATTATAGCATAATTTATTCTTTTGTAAAGAGGTTCGATTCCTGAAGCCTCCGAAAAACCGCCTCCATGGTGCTTCCCGCATCCAGATGAGCTTCATCCACCGTGAGATCCGCATAGGCTTCATACAGGGGAACCCGCTCCTCATAGAGATCCCTCAGGGTCATGCCCTCCTTTAAAACCACGCCCCGCTCCTTCAGATTACCCAGGCGCTTTTCCAGCTCCGAAAGACTAAGCTTTAAATACACCACAGGCCCCATACTCCTGTAATGCTCCATGGCCTCCGGACAGTAGATGATACTGCCCCCAGGGGCAATCACCGCATCCTCCGTATTGATCCTGCAGTTCACTTCATTTTCGATCTGTCTGAAGCCCTCCAGCCCCTTTTCCTTTATGATGTCCTTTAAGAGCATCCTATGGGTTCTCTGGATTTCAAGATCTCCGTCTACAAAATGCAGATTCATCTTTTTCGCCAGCAATACCCCCACCACGCTCTTACCGCTGCCGGGCATGCCGATCAATGTCACGTTCATTCCCGCTCCTCCTTTCTGTCCTCCACGCTGTCAGAAGCGTCTATTTCTTTTTTCTTACGCTGTAACCAAAGGTACCTATTTTTTCTCCCAGGCCGTAGTACCCCCCGTGGGAGTAGGCTATAAGCCTCGCATCGTTTAAATGAAATTTTCCCTTTTCATCCATATAGCGCGCATCCGCATCCACAGCCACCACCTCCGCGATAAACAGGTCATGGCTTCCAAGCTCCATCACCTGCACCACCCTGCACTCCAGGCTCAGGGGACTTTCCGCAATCAGGGGCGCGTGAACCAGACTGGCCTTTTCCCTGGTGAGACCCGCCAGCGCAAACTTGTCCCCCTCCCGGCCGGACTTCACGCCGCAAAGGTCACAGGCCCTTGTCAGCTCCTCCGTCACCAGGTTGATGACGAATTCACCGCTCTCCAAAATCATGGGATGGCTGTAGCGTTGCTTTCTGACGGAGATGGATACCATCACCGGATCAGAGCAGACGGTTCCTGCCCAGGCGATGGTGATAATGTTGTCATGTCCATTTTTATCCGCTGTCGTCACCATGACAGCCGGCACCGGATATAGCATGTTACCGGGCTTCCAAATCTGCTTGCCCATACTATTTCTGCCTGGCGTCTGCTGCATTTGAACCAGGCGCCTCCCTTCCTCTTTTAATAATCCTGAAGCACCAGCGTCAGCGCCGGCACCATCTGCTTCTTCCTAGAAACCAGGCCCGGGATCGTCATCTCCCCATCCTGGGGTTCCCGCCCAAAGGCCTTCGCCAAAAGCTCCTCCGCCCCTGCTCCTGCAAAAAGCACATCGGAGCTTTCATCCATAATACTGGTCATCAGAAAGAACACAAAGTGTACCCCGTGCTTTTTCATGGCCTGGGGCAGATACTTCTTCATCTTCTCCTTCATGCTGTCCAGCTCGCTTTTGTTCATGGAATTGATCTGCCCGATTCCCACCTTGTAATCTCCCATGGCAAACTCCTTGAAATCCTGGTGGAAGATCTGTTCCGCCGTCTTGTTGGCGTAGTTGCTGCTGGCGGTAAACATCTCCTTGGCATAGCGCTCCAGGTTAATGCCCGCGATCAGCGCCAGCTTTCCCGCCGCCGTCTTGTCCACCTCCGTACAGGTGGGAGAGCGGAACAACAGCGTGTCGGAGATGATGGCGCTGCACAAAAGCCCCGCAATCTGCTTGTCAATGGGGACCTTCTCCTCCTCATACATTTGGTAGATGATGGTGGCTGTACACCCCACCGGCTGATTTCTGAAAAAGATGGGGGACATGGTCTGAATAGTTCCCAGCCTGTGATGGTCGATGATTTCCAGAATTTCCGCATGCTCCACCCCGTCTGCCGCCTGGGTCCGCTCATTGTGATCCACCAAAATGATCTGCTTCTGCTTCATTCCCAGCAGGTTTCTTCTGGAAATCATGCCCTGATAAAAGCCCTGGGCATCTAAAATGGGAAAATCCCTGTGGCGGAGCCTGGCCATGATCTCGGAAATCTCCTCCACCGGATCCTCCATGTGAAAGCATACCAGCTTGTCCTTCGTCATAAAATACCCCACCGGCATACTCTGGTTAATAAGCCGGGCCACCGTAAAGGTATCATATTTTGTGCTGATCACGATGCAGCCATGCTCCTCCGCCAGCTTCCTGATGGTCACGGACACTGGGGCGCCGTCGCACACCACGATCACGCCTGCGTTCATCTCGATGGCGCAGAGCTGGGACTCGTAGCGGTTTCCCAGAATCACCAGGTCATGGGGCTCTATATAATTTTCCATAAGGTCGGGATTCGCCGCCGCAATGAGAACTTTTCCTTCCGTCAGCACCGCCTTGCTGTCTCCTGTGAGGAGCTTGCCCTCCAGGGTATCCACCAGATTTTTCACAGGCGTAGCTGCTCTGGAAATCACCCGGCTGTCATAAACATTCATATAGGAGTTGGCAATATCCGCGATGGTAATCACCCCCACCAGCCGCCTCTTTTTCAGGATGGGCAGGGTCACCACGCCGCTTTCCTTCATCAGCTCCCAGGCGGATTTCAGGGAGATGTTCTCCGTGATGCCCTCGGTCTGGCGAAAGTCCACATCCCTCACCTGGGTGCCCACGTCAAAAACCAGTTCCGGCTCCTCCACCCCGAAGTATTTCAGCACAAACGCGGTTTCCTGATTGATATTACCGGCCCTCTTTGCCTCAAAACGGTTCCCCTCCAGCTTGCACTTCAGGTTCGCGTACGCGATGGCAGAGCAGATGGAATCCGTATCTGGATTTTTATGCCCAATTACCCAAATCCTCCGTTCAACTCGATCCATATATATTCCCTTTCTATACCCTTCCTTCTGCCTTCACCGGTAAAAGAAACCCCATTTCCTTTCATACTAAAAAGAAATGGGGCCTCATGTACTCTGCAATGTCACTACAGCAGGCTGATCACATTAAAGATAATCAGCGCAAAAATGATGATGATGTCCAGCCATACCAGAATACCCATGATATTTCTGTGGGAGGAGATAACGGTGGTGAACTCGTCGTAGCTGGAGTGAAGCTCCTCCACACGCTCCTCTGAATACTTCATGGAGCGGTACAGCTCCGTGATGGTACGGTCATTGTTATTTCTCTCCCGGTTCAGCTGCTTCCTCAGCTGATCCATGGTCTGGCTGCAGGATTCGATTACTTCCTTGAACTGGGTGACATTGTCCTGAAGAGCCATATAGTCGATGGTCATCAGCGCCTGATCCTTCTGCTGAACCTGAGCCACCAGCTCTGCGCTCTTTTCCGTCTGCTGATCCATACGGTTCTGGATATCTGTGAGGAAGGTTTTGTTCTCATCGGATACGTTTCCGATGGCGTCAATCATTTCCTTCTGCTTTGCAAACTGCTGGGTGACCTCTTCATAAATCTTGTCAACCTGCTCCTGGATACGGGCAGCGTCCATGCTGTCCCCCAGATTCACCATCTGACCGTCTCCCCCAGAAAGACTGATGCCCGCCAGGGCCTCCCGGACAGCCTGGTTAACCGCCTCCTGGAGCTGCGTCTGGTTTGCCGCTGCCGCCTCCTGCACGGCTGCGGACACGATGGACTTCAGCTCCTCTTCGTCCTGCTTCGGAGGCTGAAGGGATTCCATGGCGTCCTGAACATACTCAGACACGATATCCTTGATTTTCTCTTCTGTTGCTCTGTCCTCGGCCACCTGCTTCTCCGCGCGGTTGGTTGCCACCTGCTTCTTCATAGCATTTTCCAATAAATTCGCCATAAATATGCTCCTTTCTCTATGAAGTGCTCCCACTTCCCGGTATCTATACCCTTTCCGGACGGTATGTAAATACCTCGATTTAAATTTTCTGGACTTTCATTTATTCCGTCGCTTCTGCACTGGTCTCTGTTTCTAACACGCCCGCCAGGTCACTCAGCACGTAGGTGGTACGGCTATAATCCGGTCTGGCGGCAAGATAAGCCCGATAGCTGTCAACCACGCCTGCTCCGATACCCACAATAACAGCGCCGATCACAAGGATGGAAACCGCCCATGCCGCGATTTTCCCTGCCAGAGCTTTCCTTTTTTCCTGCTGGAGAATCTTCTTTTTATTTTTCTTATAATCCTTATACTTATCTACCTTTGCCTGACTCATGAAACTGACCTTTCTGGTTAAAATTTAGAGTATCTGTCCCTCTAATAAAGTATACTATAACACAGTTTCCAAAAAAAATGTATAGGAAATTTGCATTTTTTCCATATTTCTTTGCGGTTTTTTCTTTAAAATCACAGTACCAGCTTCGCAGCGCCGTAGATTCCCGCGTCATTGCCCAGGGTGGCCAGCTTAAATGCGGCCTTCTTAGGAATAATATGGGTAAAGCGCTCAAAATAGGAGCTGATTCCCTCTGTCAGAATTTCCCCCGCCCTTGAAACGCCTCCGCCAATGACAAAGGCGTCCGGGTCAATGGTCAGGGCGCAGTGGGCACAGGCAAGCCCCAGGTACATGCACAGGGTATCCACAGCCTTTAAGGCCAGAGCATCTCCCGCCTTTGCCTCGTCAAATATCCGTTTGGCTGTCAGCACGCCCTTTCCCCGAAGAGCGCTCTCCTGGTCAGAGGCTTCCAAAAGTCTTTTTGCCACTCTCACCACACCGGTGGCCGATGCATACTGCTCCAGGCATCCATGGTTGCCGCAGTTGCATGCCAGAGGCTCCTGGGGATTCACCACAATATGCCCCAGCTCTCCTCCTGCGCCGTGCACGCCTGCCACAATCTTCCCATCCACAATGATGCCGCCTCCAACGCCTGTTCCAAGGGTCAGCATCACCACCTGATCCTCCCCGGCGGCAGCGCCCTTAAAGGCCTCGCCAAGGGCAGCCACATTTGCGTCGTTGCCGGCCTTTACAGAAATACCTCCCAAAAGCTGAGACAGCGCTCTGTCAGGATGATAGTCCTTCCAGCCCAGGTTCGGGCACAGGGAAACGTAGCCATCCGTCTGAACCGGCCCCGGCACGCCTACCCCCACGCCAAGCAGCTCCCGGCTTTCAATGCCCCGCTCCAAAAGCTGCCTGTTTATGGCGTCCGCCACGTCCTTTAATATCTGCTCCCCGCCGTTTTCCTTCCGGGTGGGAATCTCCCACTTCGCAATCAGGCTTCCCTCCAGATCAAACAGTCCGTTCTTTACGGAGGTTCCTCCTATATCCACACCGATCACATACTTTTTCATAGCTGTTTTGCTCTCCTGTATCTCTATTAATCCTCAAATCCGTTCGGGTTGTTCTTCTGCCATCTCCAGGAATCCTCGCACATTTCCTCGATGCCTCTTTCCGCCTTCCAGCCAAGCTCCCGGAGGGCCAGACTGGGATCCGCATAGCACTCGTCGATATCCCCTGCCCGCCTGGGCTTGATCTCGTAAGGAATCTGGATGCCGCTGGCCTTCTCGAAGGCCTTCACCACATCCAGCACACTGTAGCCTATGCCGGTGCCAAGATTGCAGATAAACAGGCCTGCGTTTTCCTGGATTTTCTTTAATGCCTTCACATGGCCAATGGCCAGATCCACCACATGTATGTAATCTCTTACTCCGGTGCCGTCGTGGGTATTGTAGTCATTGCCGAATACCCCCAGCTTTGGAAGCTTTCCCACCGCCACCTGGGTGATATAGGGCATCAGGTTGTTGGGGATGCCGTTTGGATTCTCCCCTAAAAGGCCGCTCTTGTGGGCTCCGATTGGATTAAAATAGCGAAGCAGGATGACATTCCACGCCGGATCTGCCTTCTGAATGTCCGAGAGGATCTGCTCCAGCATGGATTTCGTCCAGCCATAGGGATTGGTACAGGTTCCCTTGGGGCATTCCTCTGTGATGGGTACAAAGGCCGGCTTTCCATAGACCGTGGCGGAGGAGGAGAAAATGATGTTTTTCACACCTGCCTTCCTCATAGCGGACACAAGATTTAAGGTGCCGGTTATGTTGTTGTTATAATACTCCCAGGGCTTCCGGACAGACTCACCCACAGCCTTCAGTCCTGCGAAGTGGATCACCGCGCTGATATCCTCCTTCGCAAAAATCTCCTCCATCCCCGGCTCGTCCAGCAAATCTGTCTGGTAAAAGGGAACCTTTTTTCCTGTAATCTGTTCCACCCGCTCCAGACTCTTCCTGCTGGAATTGCAGAGATTATCCATCACCACAACCTCATCGCCAGCATTCAGCAGCTCCACACATGTGTGGCTTCCGATAAAGCCAGCGCCACCCGTAACTAATATTGCCATTGCCGCCTCCTTCGCTCCTATTCTCTTACGAGCTTTAAATATTTTAACATTTGATTGGTCACAACCAGAAACTCCGAGCCCTTCTTCCCGCTTACCAGCTGCAAAATATTGCAGTCCAGACTTCCTGTAAAGCATACCTTCCCCTTCAGATCCAGATACTGCATGGTACTGGCATCCGTCAGGTACAGGCCGTCCTCTCCCAGATACAGCGAGGAGAATTCAAAGCTGGTTTCTGTGTCAAAAATCATGGTTCCGTCTGTATTGTACAGGTACAGAAGCCTGCTCTGCACCAGATCTCCATTTGTGGTGGCAAACGCTATATAATCCTCATCATATGCCAGATTGGTGATCCTGTCCTCCGGCTCAATGATAATAAGCTCCTGGGGATCGCTTGGGGCTTTCAGGGAATAAAGTACGATCCGTCCGTCCCCGAAGGCCGCGGCCCGGTCGTCGCTCAAAAACTCCACATCCGCAAACAGCGTGTCCCCGTACTTCTGAAATGCAGCCACCGCATGAGTGGAGGTATTTGCAGAGGTGTCAAAGCTGTAAAAAACGATCCTGTTCTGCATCACTCCGCTGTCAACATAGACAAAGGAAGCAATCATCATCTGACCGTCCGGCGAGAAGCTCATATCCATGGGATAGCCGCTCTCGCTCATCAATGTCCGCACCCGTATTTCCAGCTGCCCTCCCAGCCTATCATAGAACAGCATGCTGTTGGACAGTTCCTCCTCCACCAGAAGAGCAGCCACGCCGTAGGAGGAGACCGTTCCCTTTGTGATGGGCAGCTCCGTCAATATACTGCCGCACACCCCCTCGCCGGCGCTGATGACCACCGCCGTCCTGTCTCCCTGGTCGTAGATCAGCGCATACGAATCCCGTACTGCCACCGCCGGATTTTTCATCTCGAAGCTGGCGCTCCATGCTGTTTTTGAAGATGCATTGTAAAAGCTTGCTCCATTAGGGCTGTACTGCAGAATGCCGTCGGAGAAAGGGACATAGCTCTGGCTGGTGGAGGTGGTAATACTCTGGGACCAGCTTTCCCGGACAAATTTGTAGGGTCTGGACAAGCGGTAGAAAAACCAGTATCCCGCCAGCAAAACCACCAGCACCGTCAGTATCACCAGGCTGATATTTCTGCGCGCCTGATGGCGGTTCAGTCTCTGGCTGAACTGTTCACTGTCCCGTCTCTCCTCCATATTCCCTTCATATATATCCGAGCCTGTTCTCCCAGGTTGTGTCCTTCGGCCGCTCTTTCTCATATTGCCCTTGCCCATGTATCTCCTCCCATGCGTCCTCTGCCACCCTCTGCAAAAGGGTCAAAGGCTGCAGGGTATGGCATCAGAACGCGGTTGCTCTTATATTATCATAAAACAGCACCGTTCGCAAGCACGGCGGCATAAAAATACCCCTAAAATCCCCCTGCTATTCCATCGCCTCCTGTTCCTGGGGCGCATCTGCCAGTGCGGGAACGATGAGCTGCTGCCCAGCAGAGATCAGATTGGCGTCCTCCAGTCCGTTGATATCGCAGATTTCAGCCATCTGGTCATGGCTGCCGTAGAGACCTATACATATGGAAGAGAGGGTTTCCCCCGCATGAACGGTGTAGACCATATATCCCTCAGGGATGGCTGACACAGGCGTCTCCTCCGGCTGCGCCGATACATCTGCTGACGGCTGCGGGGCGTCCTCTCCCTGAGAAGGCGTTTCCTGTACCTCCTCCCCTGGGATTTCCTGGGGCGGCATATCCGCATTTGCTTCTCCCGTCTCTCCCTCCGCAGGGGATGACTCCGATGTATCACCTCCCTCCCCCTGAGCAGGATTTGTTTCAGAAGGATCCGCCTGGGTAACGCCCGCAGTTTCGCTCCCGCTTTCCCCGGATGTGCCTCCCTCAGCGCCCACACTTTCATCCGTCGGCGCGGGACTGCTCTGTCCCGTTTCAGCGCTTTCACCCATCGTCCCCTCTGTCTGGGAGGCGTCCACGTCATTGTCATCTCCCACATCGTAAATGGTCAGCTTCCCGCCGGCTGTGTCCGTCTCAGAAACCGTTGCGCCCACTTCTTGATTGTTTTCAAGGATTCCAGTCAGAAGCTGCTCCATCTGGGTCAGCTTCTGACTGCTTCCCAGGGAATTAATGCCAATGGCGCATACCGCAAGAGCGAGGCACACGCACAGGCCATATGCAAACCGCAGTCCTGCGGGAGCCCGCATGTTCTTTTTTTCCGACATTTTCTCGCGAAACTGGTTGACGACCACCTCATCGCCTGCCCGCTCCACAACACGCCCCTGGCTGTTTTCCACCAGAAAGCTCTGCATGGCCTCATTTCTCTCATAATATATATAATACCCAGCCAGCCGGCCCATGCCCGCCATATTCTGGTAATATACCGCCGAATCCTCCCTGGAATGCACCAGCATCACACTGCCTGTCTCAGGAAAATAACGGTTTTGAAGCTTTTGCAAAACCGTCAGATCCGGAATGATCTCCTCACCGGCGCACACGAAGGAACCGCAGATCTCCCCGCTGCCAAAATGCCGGCTTTTGGCGTCAAGCATCCTCTCCCAGCTGTACTCCGAGAACAGCAGCTGATCCTCATCGGACCAGACATGGTTGACCTCCAACGCTCCATTTATAAAAAGGCATGCATTGCCGTCAATAACGCAGCTCTCCCCCACCAGCACACCGATGGTGAGTTCTCCCTGACGGCTCATGCATTTTTCCAGATATGTACCAACATAATCCTCCAGATAAACCCGGTACAGCTCATCCCGTTCGCCAACCTGCCTTACATTTTTGGGCAGCCTCCTTCTTTCCTCCATGCTTCAGACCTCCATTTCTTTTACGTTCCGCCTCTCTTACGGATGTGAAAAAATCCTAGCACACCCCCGTTGCAAAGCATGGCTTTTTTTGTCTCCAAAAATCAGGTTTTTATCGACATAATCGTACCTCCTTGACATTTGAGAATGCCCACGATAAAATCAAGGCAGCGCCGGATCATATAAACCAAAGTAAGGCCTGGAAGTAAGCTTCCAAATCTGCCATGATGACGCAGCGCGTGCGTCAGAAAGAGGTAATTATGGAGAAAAAAGGAATTATTTTTGATATGGACGGAACCCTCTGGGATTCCGCCGAAGCCGTTGCAAAATGCTGGGATCAGGTGGTGCAGACCCACCCAGAGGTTAGCCGCCGGATCACCACTGCCGATGTGATGGGCGTCATGGGAAAAACCATGGATGTCATCGCCCAAATTCTGTTTCCCGCGCTTTCCCCCGAAAAGCGCATGAAGCTGCTGGATGAATGCTGCATCTCGGAAAACGCCTATCTCAGAGCGCACGGGGCTACGCTCTACCCGGATCTTGCAAAAACCCTGGCACAGCTTCACAAGCATTATAATCTTTACATTGTCAGCAACTGTCAGAAGGGCTATATAGAAGCATTCCTGGATCACTATGACTACTGGCACTTTTTTCAGGATATTGAGTGCTATGGAAACAATGAGCTGAAAAAGGGCGCCAACATCCGTCTCCTGGCAGCCAGGAATTCCCTGACAAAGGCTGTCTATGTGGGAGATATCCAGGGGGACTATGAGGCGGCCATGGAAGCCGGGGTGGGCTTTATACATGCCTCCTACGGCTTTGGTCAGGTGGACGCGGATGTACCCGTCATCAGCCAGTTTTCCGATCTGCCCCAGGTCGTAAAAGCCATCCTGTAGAGGGTGTAAAAAACGGCCAAGCCCATTTGCGAACCAGCTTCCGGCCAGCCAAATATTTAACCCCATAGAAAAGGCATTCCCTTTTTCGGAATGCCTTTTTCTGTTGGATTGATGCTCTAGCCGGTTTATATTCGCAGCCGGTTGGAAATAATAGACATAAAACCAGGCATACGCCTGAAAGGCTCTGGAATATATTAGAAAGAAAGGTTTCTTATTATGATACAGAATACCCTTACCTTTTCCAAGGAAGAAGCATTTAATATTGAAGTCTTTGCAAACGGACTTGACCGCATGGTGGGGAAAAACCGCCCCGTCCTGTTTCTGTGCATCGGAACAGACTGCTCCACCGGCGACAGCCTGGGCCCCCTGATCGGTCATCAGCTTTCCTCTGTGGACAGCAAAAGCAGCCGGGTGATCGGAAACCTGCGGCGGCCTGTGACCGCCTTAAACCTGCGCTATGTTCTGGACCGCATTCAGCAGCTTTCTCCCAAGCCCTGCGTCATCGCCATCGATGCGGCCCTGGGACAGGAAAGCTGCATTGGTCAGATTACCATGTCTAAAAAACCCCTGCATCCCGGTCTCGGGGTGAAAAAATCTCTCCCCGCCGTGGGAGAGATCTCCATAACCGGTATCATCGGCTCCTATTCTCTTTCCTGCGCC
Organism: uncultured Lachnospiraceae bacterium; assembly: GCA_944381475.1. GTDB lineage: Bacteria > Bacillota > Clostridia > Lachnospirales > Lachnospiraceae > UBA4292. The sequence continues at coordinate 12,565 of CALWLH010000068.1, forward strand.
TCCAGTCTGCAAAGCATCCGCCTGTCCCTGGTGATGGATATGGCGGAGCGCATCAGCGCCGGCATCAGGACCTACTGCTTCGGTAATTATTGACAGCATCCGTGACGGTCTGGGCTGAACCACTTTGGAGCTGCTTTGAAATCTGCTCCAAAATATCTGCCTGGAGATTTTCCTTCCCTAAACGCCCCGCATACTTATCCGTCACCTGGATGCTCAGGGTGCTGACCTGATTGGACGCCTCCAAAAGCTCCTGATTATTCTTCTCTATTTCCGCCTTGAGCCTTTCGATTTTCTGCCTGCTGCCCTCCCGGATCTCATCCTCTATCACATGCCTGGTCACCGCCTCAAAGGTCTGAAGCGCCTCCTGCTTCTTATTTCCAATCTCTTCAATCTGCGCCTCCGTCTTTGCAATGCTGTAATTAAAATCCCCCAGATCATAGTGCTCCTCGTTGGGATCCCTTTTCACCGAGGATGCGATCAGACGCATCTTTCGTTCGTTTTGTTCCAGCATCCGGCGCATATCCGCAGCCCGGCGCAAAGCATCGATGTATTTATATTTTACATGCTCATTTAAAAACAGATATGCCCCTCCAAACACCATAAAAAAGACAAGATGAAGTCCCGATAGAATGATGGGATTCCCCGTGGGAAGCCAGGAAAATATCAGATAAGGCAGGATGAACAGCACCAGCAGCGCCAGGGAGCCGTTTACAATCCGCTGCCAGATACCCCTTGGCATAAATACAGTAAAAAACCAGCTTTTCCGGCAGAAACCCGGCACCCGGTTTTTCTTCAGAAGGGTCTTGAATTCCTCTCTGAGCGCTCTGCTTTCCTCCCGGATTTGAGCGGTTTCCTCCTGGATTCTCTCCTTTTTTCCCGCCCGTTTTGCCCGCTCCTTTCGGCTTTTCAGTTTTCTAAGCTGTTCCTGGGCCTCGGAGATTTCCTTATCATAGCTGGAGGAAACCTCCTCCTTTCTCTTTCTAATGGTTCCCGCTATCTGGTCTGACACAGCCTTCTCTTCAGAAGACAGCTGCTTTTTTAATCGGAGCTCCATTTGAGACAGGCTTTGCTTTCGTGCTTTTGCCTCTTCCAGCTGGCTTACTGCCTGTTTTGCCTCATCCAGAAACGCCAGCGCTTCCGCTGCCTGACCATCCATAAGAACCCCTCCTTTTGCCGATTTTCCTTTTAAGTATAGCGAAATAAAAAATTCTGTCAATAAATTACCCGGTTTGAAGGGGAATTTTCGTCAAACTTTTACAAAAAAGTCATATTTCGTTCATGTTTCCCTATATGCTGACCTTCCGATTCTGCTCTTGACGAAAGTTCCTTCTGCGGCTATGATAAACATAGCTTTTGGGAGGAAGATATCAATGAAAGACACAAGACTTGACCGGCAGTTTGCCTTTTTCAGGGAAATTGACAAAGAAAAAGAAATTGTACGCCAGAACTTCCTGGCCTCCGGGAACCGCAGGGAGACAGATGCGGAGCATGCCTGGCATATGGCGCTGATGGCCATTCTTCTGGCAGAATACGCCAACGAGCCCATTGACGTCTTAAAGACTGTCACCATGCTCCTGATCCATGATCTGGTGGAAATTGACGCGGGAGATACCTATGCCTATGACGAGGCGGCCCAGAAAAACAAGACCCAGCGTGAAACGGCCTGTGCCAAACGGATTTTTTCCATTCTCCCTCCGGACCAGGGAAGGGAACTTCAAGAGCTTTGGGATGAATTTGAAGCCGGCAAAACCCCGGAGGCAAAATTCGCCCGCACCATGGACAATATCCAGCCAGCCATGCTCAATGCCGCCTCTGACGGGAAAAGCTGGGTGGAGCACGGCGTACAGCTATGCCAGATCTTAAAGCGCAACGCCCTCACCGCAGATGGCAGCGGCAAGCTGTGGGATTATTCCCTGAACAGCTTTATTAAGCCCCATGTGGACGCGGGGCACATAAGGGAGGACTGAGCATGTTTCGTATGTGGGGAAAAATCGTGAAGCACAATCGTCTGCTTAAAGACATCACTATCCAGGATGACACGGACTTAAACCGAACCCGGAAGGTCTTTCACGCCCTTGAAGAAATCTGCCTTGCCTTCAACCTGGAGATTCCCATGTGGCTGGACGGCAATGTGGCGGAATTTGGCCGGATCAGCAGAACCCGTTTTACACAGGACAGCTTTTTTGAGAAGATTCCCTTTGATTACCTGGAAATCCAGGTGATCGAGGAGGACGCCTGAAGATTTCTACAGCTTGCAGGAGGGGCCATATCACCTATGTTGACATGGCCCCTCCGTTAAACATTTTTCTTATTCATCCCAGTTATGATAAACATTCTGAACATCGTCATCATCATCCAGAAGATCCAGAATACGGTTCATCATCTTCAGATCCTGCTCCTCCGTCAGCTCCACCCAGGTCTGGGGAAGCATGGTGACGTCTGCTTCCGCCATGGGGATACCTGCGGCCTCCAGCGTCTCCCGGACAGCTGAAAAATCCTCGGGAGCTGTGAGGATCTCAAAGCTGTCCTCCTCCTCATTAAAGTCCTCCGCACCTGCGTCTAAGGCAAGCATCATCAGCTCGTCTCCGTCCCCCTCGTATTCCTCCTTGTCGATCAGGATCTGTCCCTTCTTGTCAAACATAAAGGACACACAGCCTGTGGTTCCCACATTGCCGCCCCCCTTGGTGAAGGCGTTGCGCACATTGGAGGCTGTTCGGTTGCGGTTATCCGTGAGGGTTTCCACGATGATGGCCGTTCCCTTGGGGCCATATCCCTCGTATGTAACCGCCTCATAGTTTGTAGCGTCCGCGTCCCCTGCCGCCTTCTTGATACTGCGGTCGATGGTATCGTTGGGCATATTCTGGGACTTGGCCTTTGCGATGATATCCCGAAGCTTTCCGTTATTGTTGGGGTCCGGTCCGCCCTCCTTTACTGCCACTGCGATCTCACGGCCAAGGCGGGTAAAAATCTTGCCCTTTGCCGCATCATTCTTTTCCTTTTTGTGCTTAATGTTTGAAAATTTGTTATGTCCTGACATGAAATACTCCTTTACTCCTGCGCCGCTTGTTCCGCGGCTTCTTCAGATATTTTAACCGCCTTCACGGTCTTTATCATTTTATTGTCCATCAGCAGCACCTGAAACTGCCAGCCGGCATACTCCACCACCGGCTTTTCCGTTTCCTCCGGTATCCTGTCCAGAAGCCCGATCAGCAGTCCGTTTAAAGTGTCTGCATCCTCCTCCGGCTCCGGGATATCCAGTGTCTCGCACACATCCTCCAGAGGGGTAAGCCCCTCCATAATAAATCCGTCCGGTATTTTTCTGATCAGCTCCTCCTCTGCGTCAAATTCATCCTCGATATCTCCAACAATCTCCTCCAGGATATCCTCCATGGTGATCAGACCCACCGTCTGACCATACTCGTCAACCACCACAACCATGTGGATCTTGTTGGACTGCATGCTTTTAAACAGAGAATTGATTTTCCTTGTCTCCGGAATGAATCTGCACTTTCGCAAGAGGCCCGGAACCTGACTGATGGGGGCGGCGTTATAGCTGCCCTTCAGATAGAAGCTGAGAGCATCCTTGATCAGGATCACGCCCACGATGTCATCCAGATCATCCCTGTAAACCGGGAACCTGGAATGAGATGAATCCGTGATAAACTGCATGGCCTCCCCCAGCGTCATATCCATGTCAATGGCACGCATGGCCTTTCTGTGGGTCATGATATCCGAGGCCTGCTTGTCGTCAAATTTAAAGATGTTGGTAATCATCTCTGCCTCATTGGCCTCAAGGACGCCCTGCTGGTGACTTTCGTTCACCAGACTAACAATCTCTTCCTCTGTGATATCCCCGCCCCTGCCGGCGCCGATACGCTTTAGAAGTGAGGTTAAAAAACCCTGCTGGTTCTTGTGACTGTCCCCGTTGTCACTTTCCATATAATTCTGATCCTCCAGTGTGAAAATATGCTGTAATCACCAGCCAATTATTTTTTTACTTTGTAAGTTCCGCCACCGGATTGGCGGCACCAATTCAGGTATGCCAAGTGCGCCCGCCAAACTTTCATGATACGGTGATAAGTCCCGCCGCCGGGCGCATGAAGGTTTCCCCGATAAATAGGCGCTTTTCTGTTGCATAATAGCATTTTTCCGCTGTTTCGTCAATTCCTATTCCGCAGTTTCCTCTTCCTATGTATATATGCCCAGACTGATGCGTAAGGCCCGTTCTGCCCGCTCCAGGTCACTGGTCTGTAAATGTCCCACCCGCTCTCTCAGACGGCTCTTGTCGATAGTCCGAAGCTGCTCCATGAGGATTACAGAATCCTTCACAATATCGCAGCTCCTGCAGTCTATTTCCACGTGGGTGGGCAGCTTCGCCTTATTCATCTTTGAGGTAATGGCGGCACAGATCACTGTGGGACTGTGCTTATTTCCAACATCGTTCTGAATTATCAGCACCGGACGGATGCCGCCCTGCTCCGAACCCACCACGGGCCGAAGATCTGCATAATAAATATCACCCCTGCGAATAACCATTGCCATACTCCTGCTCATACCAGCCTTTTTTGCTTCGCCTTTGTATGGTCACAGTATTACCCTGTCTGCGGGTGTTTATTCAGATATTATGAAAGCTTCTCCCGAAGGAGCCTCAAAATCTATTCAAAATCCTCATAGCGGTCCTGAAAATAGTCCTTTCTTCCCACTGCTTTTCCGTGCAGAAAATACACTCTGGGAACCCGCTTAGAGACAGCGCATACAAACTCATAGTTAAAGGTTCCCGCCAGCGCAGCCGCCTCCTCCACAGTAATGCAGGCATCTTTGTCCTTTCCGATCAGCGTCACCTCCGTCAGCTTTTCCGCCTCCGGGACGTCTGTCAGATCCACCATGAACTGATCCATACATACCCGGCCGATGATGGGCACCCGCCGGCCAAGGATCAGCACGCTGCCCTTATTTGACAGATTTCTGGGATAGCCATCCGCATATCCCACCGGAACCGTACCCACCCTGGTCTCCCTTGCAGTCACATAGGTGCCCCCATAGCTGATGGGTGTTCCCGGAGGAACGGTCTTTACATATACCAGGCGGCTCTTGATGCTCATGGCAGGAAACAGCACCAGCCGGCGCTTGTTCACCTCCTCGCTGGGGTATAAACCATAAAGAGAGATGCCCATGCGCACCAGATCTCCATGCCAGCCCGGAAAATCAATGATTCCCGCGCTGTTGTCACAGTGACATAGGGGAAAGCGGACGCCCAAGGTCCTTAATCTGTCCAGCATGGCTACAAACCGCTCATGCTGTAAAGAGGAAAAGCTTTTGTCTGCCTCATCCGCCTTGGAAAAATGCATAAAGCAGCCCTCCGGGTAAAGCTCCGGATGGGCCAGGGCCTGGACGATCTCCCCTGCGGAGGCCGCGGCCTGCTCCGGGGTGGAGGTTAAAAAACCCAGTCTTCCCATTCCTGTATCCAGTTTTACATGTATGATCATCCGGGCAGACTGATCCCCACTGGTTTTTCTGTATCGATCCACCGCCTTTACCATGCCTTCTGTCATGGCTTTCTCGTAAAAAGTCACTCGAATCTGATAGCGAATGCAGTCCTCGTACTCCGATTCATCCACAAACCCCAGCACCAGAATCGGCTGTGTAATGCCGTGGTCCCGGAGCTGGATGGCCTCCTGGGCAGTTGCCACCGCATAGCCCCACACCAGGTTCTGAATGGTTTTCGCAACAGGAACCGCCCCGTGGCCGTAGCCGTCAGCCTTGATCACCGCACAGAGTCCCGGCGCTCTGCCCTCCGGATCCGTCACATTGTCCCTCATCGATTCCACATTTTTGTAGATCGCATCCAGATCAATCTCTGCCCAGACTTTGTTATAACCTTTCATTTTAGTATCTCACGCATCCCTTCTATAATATCTTCCGCCAGCATAAAACGCTTTCCTTGTCTTTCTGCCGCATTGTCCCCTGCCCAGGCGTGTATGCTCACGCCAAGCACCGCTGCCGTGTAGGGGTCTGAGGGCCTCTGGGCCAGCAGCCCGCCGATAATTCCCGCCAGCACATCCCCGCTGCCCCCGGTGGCCATACCATCGTTTCCGGCCTCGCAAATATAGCCCCCCTGCTTTTTCCCATAAACCACGGTTCTCGCATCCTTTGCGACGCAGATGCAGCCAAAGACCTCTGAAAGCTCTCTGGCGGCTTTAACCGGGTCTGCTTTCAATTCTCCGATGGTGGTCTTTAAAAGCCTTGCCATCTCACCTCTGTGGGGCGTCAGGATCACACCGTGGGCATATCTTTTTACTGCCTCCGAAAGCTCCTCCTTCTCTGCGATCAGATTCAGGGCATCCGCGTCAAGAACCAGAGGAACGGAAAGCTCCTCCAGGGCCAGCCTTAACAGTCGTTCCGCCTGAGGCGCCTTCGACAGCCCCGGTCCGATGACAGCTGCAGAGAAGCCTCCGCTAAACACCTCCCGCCCGATGCTCTGGTCAGAGCACATATACACCGCCTCTGGAAGTCTGGCCTGTAAAATTACCCGGTTCTCCTCCGGCGTCAGCACATAGACCAGGCCGCAGCCCGTGCGGTATCCGGCAGCGGCGCACAGCAGGGCCGCCCCTGCCATACCGGGACTTCCCGCGGCTACCAGAAGCTTCCCGTAGGAGCCCTTGTTTGTGTCGGCGCTGCGGGGAGGCAGCTCCTTTAACAGCTCCCGGCCTCCGGTCACACATCCGGGCCTTCCAAATGTCCTCCAAAAGTCTGCAAAACCGATATCCGCCACCCGTACATTTCCGCAATAGACAGCCCCCGGGTACAAAAGCTGTCCCCGCTTGCGATAGCCAAAGGTCAGGGTTATATCCGCTGGCAGCGCTGTCCCCAAAACCGCTCCCGTATCCGCACTGATTCCCGAGGGCATATCCACCGCCAATACCTTCGGGCCCCTTCCTTCTGCGTCTGCCAGATATGCAGCCACCATCCCGATCAGCCCTGCATAGGCACCCGCAAGGGGTCTTGCCAGCCCCACGCCGAACACTGCGTCCACCACCAGCTCCGCCCCGGTCAGCAGCGCTTTCACAGCAACCCGATCTGTCTCGGTGAAGGCGCCTTCTATATGATATTCAGTCATTCCGGGATGGTTCTTATCCGAAACGCTTCTATTCCTGTTCAGATCATCCAGGCGTTCTCTCTGCAGCCTCCAACGGGTTGTTGCCCTTTCTTTGCTTCCCACAGTGACCATCCGAACCTGCATACCTCGCTCCAGAAGCATTCGGGCCAGGGCTATGCCGTCTCCCCCGTTATTGCCCATTCCGCAGAGCAAAAGCACCGGACTGCCGCCAAACCCCCATGCCAGAATTTCCGCCTCCAGGGCCCTGGCGGCCCGCTCCATCAGCCAGGCGGCTTCAATCCCCCCCTGCCGGCTGGTATACTCGTCTATTTTTCTTGTCTCCTCCCCAGATAAAACAGCCTCCATCCGATTATTTCCTCCTCTGCTCCGCCATCCTGTAGGACAGCTTCATCAGACTCTCTGACAAATGCACATTTTCCACCACCACATCCTCCGGCACCTCCAGATCTGTGTGAGAAAAATTCCAGATCGCCCGGATATGAGCCTCCACCAAACGCTTCGCCACAGGGATGGCTCCGGTTTTGGGAATGGCAAGAACCGCAATGTCCACTTCGTGATTTTCCAGATATTCCTCCAGCCGGGCGACGTCCAAAATCGGAATATCCCGGATGGTTCTTGTGCCGATCAGCTTCGGATCTGCGTCAAACATCGCGCAGATATTAAAGCCCCGCCGCTCAAAATTGGCATAATTAGCCAGGGCCTGTCCCAGATTTCCCGCTCCTATAACGATCAGACTGTGATTTTTGTCCAATCCCAGAAGGTGCCCTATTTCATTATATAAAGTGGCCACATGATAGCCGTAGCCAGTCTGACCAAACCCTCCAAAATGGTTCAGATCCTGACGGATCTGAGAGGAGGTGACCTTCATTTTTTGGCTCAGATCACTGGAGGATATGCGCTCCACACCCTCCTCCATCAGTTCCCCCAGATATCGGTAATACCTGGGAAGCCTGCCAATCACCGCCTTTGATACTCCCTTTTGCTCCATGATTTTCTCCAAACAGCTCTTATTCTTTTTACCCTGAAAATCCCGCCGCAGAATGCCCCAAACGAAAAACTGTCAGCAGGATGGGCGCCCATTCTGCTGACAGTCCTACTAGTCAATCATTATTTCTTCAGTTTCTTTGCTACAAGCACAAGCACTCCAGCCAGTATCACCACGCACACAACAATCAGTATAATCCGCAGATTGACGCTGCCGCTGTTGTCCTCCTCAGCCGATTCTGTTGTACCGGCCTCGGCTGTGGTCTCGGCAGCTGCTGTTGTATCCTCCGCAGCCTCCGTGCTCTCCTCAGCCTCGGTGGTCTCCTCCTGGGCCTCCGTTGTTTCCTCCGCCTCTGTGGTTTCTTCCTCTGTGGTCTCCTCTTCCTCCGAACCAGCAAATTCAATATTGGTTACAGTAAAGGTAATCTCGATGACCTGGGGATTCTCAAATCCTGTAAAATTCAGGACATGATTATCCGTGATGGTGTAGGCATCCTCCGCAAGCTGGCAATCCTCCCAGGAGTTAATGGGCCCGTTGGTGTCAATCTTGTATCCCTCTCCTGCGGATTTTAAGCCGGAACGCTCATCATGGTTTAAAAGCTCCATCTCTGTGCCGTCAATCTTGATGCTGTCATAGGTCAGATCAAAGGCAGTTACGATGGAATCCAGCGTAACCAGATTCAGCACGTTATCGTCAATGAGATAGACGGCTGTCAGGTTATTCAGTCCCGTGATTCCCACATCCGTCTGCTCCGCCTGCAAATGGACGCCGCAGTCAAACGTCAGCGTGTATGTACCGGGTTCTGTGATCTCCACCTGCTCCCCTACAGCAGAGCCGTAATATGAGGCGGCGGAATCATTGTAAAGCACAACCAGATCCAGCACAACCGACTGCTCCCCTTCCGCGCTGACACTCATGGGGCTGATAAAAGTCATGGACAGAAGCATCACCAGACAGGCTAACGCCGCTGCCGTTCTCCTGCAGAGCAGGCTTTTCTTTGTTATGTACAAATTCATGTCCTACACCATATCGCATAGTCTCACAAATGCGATACCCTTTCTATATTATTATTTTATATTTTCGCAGTCCAAAAAGCCCTGGAAGACGGCTCTGGGACTGTTTAGAACGCGCTTCCCTACTCTGCGGGATCCTCTTTCACCTCATGGCGGCGGGGAATCTCATAATAATTCTCGCCCTTCTCATCCTGGCGCACTGTAATTTCCCCGTTTAAAACCATCTGATTCAGCACAATGGCGATCTTCTGGGAATCGATCTTTCTCAGATCACAATGGTTGTCCGTAATGTCCTTCATGCAGAAGGGTTTCACAGCATTTGTCAGAATAGTCTGGATACAGTCCTTTAAATACTGCCCGGAATACTTTGCCCGGATTTCCTTCTCATTCTGCTCCTCCCGGAGAGCCTTGATCTCATCCGTAATCTGCTGCATCACCTGCTTATACTCCTCCTGCAGATCAATGGCGGCATACATCAATGTCTCCTGATTTGCCCGGCGTTCCTTCAGCTGCCTGCGCATTTCAGCCTTGTCCTTCATGCTCAGCTTGATTTCCTTTGCATCAGCCTTGTCCAGAAGGGTATTCAGGCGAACTATCTCCGCATTATTTTCCACAACCGCTTCATTGGACTCTTTTACCTGAATACCGCATTCCCGGTCTACCAGTACCCGGCGCTCCTTCAGCTCGTCGATCCGCTCCTCATATTCATCATGCACCTTCTTTGCCTTCTCAAGAGCAGCCTCCCTGACGGCGGTGCGTCTCTCATCCTCTTTTCTCTGCTGTTCCCCTGCCATACACCCTCCATTCTGTCTGTTCCTTGCTAAAACAGCCTGTAATTTCTACACATTATACCATCTCGCCTGTCGGCTCGATGTGATTCTCGGCAAATGTCACCTCGAGCAAGCTCGGGTGCCGCTTGCCTCGTTATTATACCATATGTTTTCTGAAAATCCTAGATGTTTTTTACATTTACTCCATCAATCCTGCCATAACCACACTCATGACAACCCCTGCGAATGTGGCGAACAGCGCCCCGGGGATGGTATAACGGCTCTTTCTCACCGCTTCATGTCCGGAAACCGCCGTGGCAAGAAAGTACACGGACACCGTATAAAAAATGGTTTCCGTACAGGAAAGCTGTATGGAGGCTACCCGGCCGATGAAGCTGTCGGGCCCAAAGCGCTCATAGATATCCAGCAGCAGCCCAGTGGCGGCGGAGGAGGAAAACATTTTGATAATGGTTAAAGGCACCAGCTCCCCGGGCAGACCAATGCTGTCAGCCAGGGGCTTCAGGCATCCGCTTAAAAAGTCCATAAAGCCGCTGGCCCGGAGGATTCCTACCCCCATCATCAGTCCCACCAGCGTAGGAAGGATTTCCACCACCGTCCGGATTCCCTCCTTCGCCCCGGACACAAACTGGTCATAGACCGGCTGTTTTTTGACCACCCCGTTTATCACCACAAAAAGAATCACCAGCGGAATGCATAAATCTGAAAACAGCAACAGCCATTCCATAGACCGCTCCCAATTTATTTTTATGGAATATATGTGAGGTCAGAGAAAAAAATTCCTCAAAATCAATCTTCTGCCCCTTATTTTTGCTCCTTATTTTTCCGCAGCCCCAGAAAAAAACCGCTTAAAACCTGGCTGCACTCCTGCCCGCAGACTCCTCTCACCACCTCCACCTGATGGTTAAACTCCTTCATCTCCAAAAGATTGACGATGGAGCCGGCACAGCCCGCCTTGGGGTTCATCGCTCCCATCACCACCCGGGGAATCCTTGCCTGCACAATGGCTCCTGCGCACATCTGACAGGGCTCCAGGGTCACATACAGGGTACAGTTTTCAAGGCGCCAGTCTCCCAGAGCCTTCGATGCCCTTCGGATGGCTGTAATCTCCGCATGAGCCAGGGGATTCCTATCGGTATTCCTGCGGTTGCAGCCCCTTCCGATTACCTTCCCATCACGCACAATTACACAGCCAATGGGTACCTCGCCGATGCGGCTGGCACGCTTTGCCTGTGTGATTGCCTGGCGCATAAAGCGGATATCCTGCCGCTCCTGCTTTTGTTTTTCTTCTTCTGCGGCAATTCTCGCCGCTTCCTCCCGCTGAGCCTTCAGCTGCTGGCGCTGCTCGTAGCGCTCCTGTCTTGTCATCTTCATGTTCCCTGCTCCATATGTACCTCCTGCACCCAATAGCCAAAGCTTCCGTTCTCACTTCCCCGTCTGGGACTTCCCAAAAATTCGTGAAAGCCAAACATTTCCGCCAGGTAATTGTCCATCTGGCTGTAGATGCCAGGTACTCCGATCATATATCGTTCTTCATATTCCTCTGTCTGGGCCGGCAGCCGCAGAAGGAGGATGTATCTGTATTGAAAAAAACCATGCAGCATAAAGCTGTTGTTCGCGATCTTCCAGTTTTCCTTGGGAAGCCTCCCGATGTCTCCCGGTCGGATCCGCAGCGCCCCGATCTGCCAGTTATAGGGAAAGGGGGTTACCTTGGGATAGAGCTTGCACATCCGCTCCCAGACGCTCTGTCTGTAAAGAGAATAGCTTTGCTGGGGTATTCTCTCATCCCGGCTTTCCCGGGCCGGGTCATCTGCTTCCTGGTTTTCCCGCCCAGCCGTCTCCTCCTGATGCGCCTGAAGTGCTGCCGCCGCTTCGGATGCTTCCTGTCCATGATCTTCTGCCTGGCTTTGCTGCATTTCTTCTGGCGCTGGGGATACCTCCTCTGCTCCGGAATGCTCAGCAGCCTGTTCTGCGGAGGCCGGCACAGGCGCCTGATTCCAAGCCTCCCCGTCCATCGGGGACTGCTGCGCCTGGTTTTCATCCTGCTGTCCTTCTGTACTTGCTGCTGTATCCGGTACAGGACTTGGGGCTTGCGCCTCCTCCACGGAAGCGTCCTTCTCCCCCTGTCCTGCCATTCGGATCCGCACCAGATCCGCCCTGCACCGGACAAAGCTTGACACCATAAAGGGCTCATTGTCCCAGACGGTACAAAAAACCGGGGTGTCTGCTTCTCCCATCACCATAACCCCTGCGATTTCCTCGAAGCGGCACTCCGGCTCTCCCTCTCCCGGACCATCCGCATATGTACTATACTGAAAGGTGCCTCTTCCCCCCCGCAGGACCAGGGTCCCCAGCCTTACTCCGATGCAGGAATCCATCTCCCGGTAAAAGGCATATACCGGTATCCGCTGATCCGGCTTTCTGACACCGTTCACAGAGACTGTCAGGCGTTTCTGTCCTGCCCGAACCTCATAGCGCACAAACCCCGCATTCTTTTTGCGTTCATTTCCCTGATACTCATATAAATAAGAAACAAAACGGACATATTCCGCCATACGAACCTCCCTTTGCATTTTAAGTTTTCCGCTCGTTTATAAAGCTTCCGCTTTATGCGTACTACTAGTATATGCGGCAAAAAGAAGGTTTATGACCCATGTTTTTAAAAAATACCGTTCATCCTCTAATCTGCTTGCGTATCCGGAGATTTTTCTGTCCTTCCGATTTTTCCCAGAGCATCTGACAGCACCGCAAACTCCGCCAGCCCCAGAGTTTCCCCCCGAAGATCCGGCTTGAAGGACTGCTCCGCCAAGGCTGCCAGTACCTGCTCCTTTGTAAAGGACAGCTCCGGGGAATTGGCGATGGCGTTTACCAGAGTCTTTCTGCGCTGGGCAAAGCTGGCCCGGATGAGCCGAAACAAAAGATGCTCATCCTCCACCTGCACCGGGGGCTTTTCAAATCTCTTCAGATGAATCACCGCGGAATCCACATTTGGCCTTGGCATGAAGCAGTTCTGGGGCACATTGGCCGCCAGATAGGGTTCACAGTAATACTGTACCGCCAGGGACAAGGCTCCGTAATCCTTTGTCCCCGGCTCTGCCTGCATCCGGAGGGCCACCTCCCGCTGCACCATAACCGTGATGCTCTCCACCGGCACATGCTTTTCAAGAAGTCCCATGATGATGGGCGTGGTGATATAATAGGGGAGATTTGCCACCACCTTGATGGGACGTCCGCCGTTATGGTCGTTGACAATCTCCTCCATATCCACCTTCATGATATCCTCGTTGAGCACTGTCACATTTTCATAAGCGGACAGGGTATCCTCCAGAATGGGGATCAGCTTGCTGTCGATCTCCACCGCCACCACCTCCCGGGCAGCCTCCGCCAGAAACTGGGTCATGGTTCCGATACCCGGACCAATCTCCAGAACGCAGTCCTCCTTTGTGACGTCTGCGCATCGGATAATTTTCTCCAGAACATGGGGGTCAATGAGAAAATTTTGTCCAAACTTTTTTGCAAACCGAAAATCATATTTTTGAAGAATCTCAATGGTTTTTTTAGGATTCACCAGCTTCTCTTCATCATCCATATTTTCCTCCAATTTACTGCTTGCTGTGAGGGGCAAAGCTTCTGCCCTCCAGCCCATAGAGCCTTAGGGCATTATCCCAGGTAATTTTTTCCACCTCTTCCGGGGAAATCCCCTTTATTTTTGCCATCTCCTCCACCACATAGGAGAGGTACAGGGAGGAGTTTCTTTTTCCCCTGTAGGGGACAGGGGAAAGATAAGGACTGTCCGTCTCCAGCACCAGCTGCTCCATGGGAGCGTTTTTCACAACCTCCCTCAGCTTCTGTCCATTTTTGAAGGTCAGAACGCCGCCGATTCCCAGGTAAAAACCCATTTTCAAGTATTCCCGGGCCATCTCCCAGGAGTAGGAGTAGCAGTGCATGACGCCCCCCGTCTCCCAGGCTTTCTCCTCCCGGATGATTTCAAAGGTATCCCGGGCCGCCTCCCGGCTGTGGATGATAACGGGCTTTCCCACATCCCGGGCCATCTGAAGCTGGCGCGCAAACCAGTTTTTCTGTACCTCCTTTTCGGACTTATTCCAGTAATAATCCAGGCCGATCTCCCCTACAGCCACACATTTCGGATTTTTCGTCTGCTCATAAAGCCACCCCAGCTCTGCCTCATCCAGATCTCCCACATCATCCGGGTGTACCCCCACGGAGGCAAACATCCAGTCATATCCCTCTGCAAGAGCCAGGGAGCTCCTTGTGGAGGCCAGGCTTGCGGCCACATTCACCACCGCCCCCACGCCCCTCACAGGAAAGACGGCTAAAAGCTTTTCCCTGTCCTCGTCAAACTGTTCCGCATCGAAATGCGCATGGGTATCAAAAATCATTCTCGTCTCCTTAAAATTTTTTCCAGGTCTTCCTGGAGAACAGCAGCAGCATGGGCATGATCTCCAGTCGGCCAGCCAGCATGTCAAAACAGAATACCAGCTTTGAAAAACCATTGTACATGGAGAAATCCCCCGTGGGACCTACCTGCCCCAGACCTATTCCGATATTGTTCATCATGGCGGTCACCGCCGAAAAATTAGTCACCAGATCCGGCCCGTCGGCCGTAATCAGCAGCAGGGAAACCACAAAAATCATACCATAGGCGGCAAAATACACGTTGAGGGAGCGAATCACCTCCGGGCGCACACTTTTTCCCTCCATCTTCACCGTCTCCACAGCACGGGGATGCAGGGACAGGATAATCTCCTTTTTGACGGTCTTAAACAGCAGCAATAATCTGGAGATCTTCATGCCGCCCCCGGTGCTGCCGGCACAAGCGCCGCAGAACATGAGAAGCACCAGGATGGTCTGGGAGAGCAGAGGCCACTGACAGTAGTCCGTGGTAAAATACCCGGTGGAGGTGATCATGGACACCACGGATACCGCCGAGCGGTGGATAGCATAAAAAACCGTATCATATAAATGACGGGTATTCAGGGTGACAACCGCAGCTGCCAGGATCATCAGAATAAAATAGACCCGAACCTCCTCGTTGGCAACGGCCTGGCGCAGCCGCCCGGTCAGCATCAGGAAATACAGATTAAAATTGATTCCAAACAGAATCATAAATCCCGTGATTATACCCTGCTGCAGGATGGTGTAGCTGCTGATGCTGTCCTGCTTGATGAAAAAACCGCCCGTACCGGCAGTGCCCACCGCCAGATTCACCGCATCAAAGAATGGCATCCGGGCAAGCAGCAGCGCCACCAGCTCCGCCCCGGTGAGGGCAATATATATTCCATACAAAATCTTGGCGGTGGACCGCACCTTGGGCACCAGACGGCTGACGGAGGGGCCCGGGCTTTCCGCCTTCATCAGGTTCATCTGGGAACCGCCGGCCAGAGGCAGCAGGCATAGGATAAACACCAGTACTCCCATACCCCCGATCCAGTTGGTAAAGCTTCTCCAGAACAGCATACATTTGGGAAAAGCCTCCACATCCGTCAGCACCGTTGCGCTAGTGGTGGTAAACCCGCTGACGGTTTCAAAAAAAGCGTCGATGGGGCTTGTGATACAGCCGCTGATCATAAAGGGCAGCGACCCCATGATACTTAATACCACCCAGCTTAAGGACACCGTCACATATCCTTCCGCCGTATAGAACACATGATTTTTCGGCTTTTTTCTGGACAGGGGTATTCCTAGCGCAAGACATACTCCCATGGATATAAGAAAGCTGATGCCCTGATGCTCCTCATAATACCAAGCCACCAGAGCGGGCAGCAGCATAAACCCTGCTTCAAAGTTTAGTATCCATCCCATCAAAAATCGAATAACCGAATAATTCATAACCCACCTGTTTTTTCTTTTTTTGCGGAATCCTCCGTCTATCCTATAAGGATAAAAATACCTTCGCCATCAGGAGCACAATGAGACAAGCAGTGCTTCACTTTAAAATATCCCGGATGTCGTCGAGTCCGCTCTGGGAGGTTACCACAATCACCGCATCTTCCACCTGAATGCTGTCCTGTCCCCGGGGAATACGGATCTCTCCGCCCCGGATGATACAGCCGATCAGCAGATTTTTCCTCAGCTGCAGCTCCATGAGGGGCTTATCTGTCACTGCGGAATGCTCCCGCACGATGAACTCCAGGGCCTCTGCCTTGTTGCCAAGGATGTGGTACAGCCGTTCCACATTGCTGCCGATACTGTTCTGAAGAGCCCGCACATACTGCAGGATCACATCCGCCGTGATATACTTGGGGTAGATGGTGCTGCCAATATCCAGACGGCTGAGCAGCTCCCGAAATTCAATTCTATTGACCTTCGTCACCAGCTTCGCCCTGGAATTTTCCCTGGCATACAAGGACAATATCACATTTTCCTCGTCCACATTCGTGAGGGTCACCAGGGACTCGGTGCGGTCCAGCCCTTCCTCCGTCAGAAGATTTCTGTCCGTTCCGTCTCCGCAGATAATCCGGACCCCCTGGAGATGCTCGTTCAGATATTCGCAGCGCTTTTCGTCCTTCTCGATCAGCTTTACATCAATCTTCATAGCCACTAAAAGCCTTGCCAGATACAGGGCGATCGTGCCGCCCCCCACGATAATGGTGTTTTTTACCTGATGGGTCTTTAAGCCTATGGTTTTAAAAAACCGCTGGGAATTTGCAGGGGTGGCCAGAATGGACACCATATCCCCGTTTCGCAGAATAAATTTCCCATCCGGTATGGTCACCTCGTCCCCCCGCTCCACGCCGCTGATCAGCACATTCGCCCTTAAGCGGTTGTCTATGTCCATGACGGAAACCCCATCCAAATTAAACTCCGGCAGGAGTTTAAACTTTAAAAGCTCCACTCTGCCCCCGGCAAAGGCTTCAATCTCCATGGCTGATGGAAAGCGCAGAACCTGGGAGATAACCCTGGCCGCCGCCAGCTCTGGATTGATGATCATGGATATGCCCATCTGCTCCTTGATAAATTTGATCTCATTGCTGTAAATGGGATTTCTCACCCGGGCGATGGTATGGCAGTGTCCCGCCCGCTTTGCGATCAGGCAGCACAGCAGATTTACCTCGTCATAACCCGTCACCGCGATGAGGATATCCGCCATGTCGATACCCGCTTCCTTCTGAATCTGGATGCTGGCGCCGTTTCCCACAATCTGGATGGCGTCGATATCCTCCGTCAGATTATTCAGCCGTACCCTGGAGCTGTCCACCATGACAACATTGTGCTTTTCCTTTATAAGAAGCTGCGCCAGGGTGCGGCCAACCTTGCCGCAGCCGATAATGATAATATCCATAAACCCTCCAAACAGATTTCTTTATCCCAAAGAGCCGGAGCCTATATCCCTTTCCCCCGCGTCATATACGTAAAGACAGCCAGAAAGTCTGACGCGGCCCGCTGCTCTTGTTCACAGGCTTATTCACACTCTCTGGCTATCCGATTATTTATTTCTTTAGCAAATTTCCGCTCCGGCAGGCATGGGCTTTTCCGGAGTCATAAGAGCCAGATTTCCCTCCTGGTCCTCTGCGCACAGAAGCATTCCCTCGGAGACTACCCCCGCCAGAGTGGCAGGCTTCAGATTCACCAGAACCATCACCTTCTTGCCAACCATCTCCTCCGGCGTGTAGTGGGCCTTGATACCGGACACAATCTGTTTCACCTGATTCCCGATCTTTACCTGGGAGCAGAGAAGCTTTTTCGATTTTTTCACCGCCTCGCAGGAGATGATCTCGCCCACGGCAAACTGAAGCTTGGAAAAATCCTCGTAGGCAATCTCCGGCTTGACCTCCAGCTGAATCTCCGCCTCTCCTGCGTCCTCGGTCCCGCTTTGACCGGCTTCCTTCTCTGCCTCAGCCTTCTGGGCCTCCTGCATGGCAGTTACCCGCTCCATCACCTCTTTAATATCCAGCCTTGCAAAGAGGATCTCTGGCTTTTCTGTCACATGGGTGCCGGAAACGTACTTTCCAAAGCGGTCCAGCCCCTCCATATCCCGGAGACTGGTGTGGAGCTGGGCGGCAATCTTCATGGCAGTGCTGGGCATAAAGGGCTCTAACAGGCTGGCGCCGATATTGATTCCTTCCACCAGATTATATAAAACCTCTGCCAGACGCTGCCGCTTGTCCGGTTCCTTGCCCAGAACCCAGGGCATGGTCTCATCAATATACTTATTGCATCTCTTAAAGATGGAGAATATCTCTGTAATGGCGTCCGCCACCCGCAGCTCCTCCATCTTTGCCTCTGTATTCTTTACAGCGTTCATCACAGCTGCCTTTAAATCCTCATCCACAGGCTCCGTCACGCCTGTGCGCTCCACCAGACCGCCGAAATACTTATTGCTCATGCTGATGGTGCGGTTTACCAGGTTTCCCAGGGTATTGGCCAGATCGGAGTTCATACGCTCCACCATCAGCTCCCAGGTGATCACGCCGTCGCTCTCAAAGGGCATCTCGTGGAGAACAAAATAGCGCACCGCATCCACGCCAAAAAAGTCCACCAGGTCATCCGCGTAGATCACATTGCCCTTGGACTTGCTCATCTTGCCGTCCCCCTGCAAAAGCCAGGGATGCCCGAATATCTGCTTGGGAAGGGGCAGATCCAGAGCCATCAGCATGATGGGCCAGTAAATGGTGTGGAAGCGCAGGATATCCTTGCCGATCAGATGCACATCCGCCGGCCAGTATTTCTCAAAGAGCGCCCCGCTGTTTCCGTCCACATCATATCCCAGTCCAGTGATGTAGTTGCTTAAGGCGTCAATCCACACATAAATCACATGCTTGGGGTCAAAATCCACAGGGATTCCCCAGGAAAAAGAGGTTCTGGACACGCAGAGATCCTGAAGGCCCTTTAACAGGAAATTGTTCATCATCTCGTTCTTTCTGGAAACGGGCTGGATAAACTCCGGATGTGCATGGATATGGTCAATGAGCCTCTGGGCATACTTGCTCATCTTAAAGAAATATGCCTCCTCCTTAGCAGGCTTTACCTCCCGTCCGCAGTCGGGGCATTTCCCGTCCACCAACTGGGATGCAGTCCAGAAGGATTCGCAGGGGGTGCAGTACATGCCCTCATACTCGCTCTTATAGATATCTCCCTTTGCGTAAAGCTTATGGAAGATCTTCTGAACCTGCTTCTCGTGGTCCTGGTCGGTGGTGCGGATAAACTTATCGTAGGAGGTGTCCATCAAATCCCAGATTCGTTTGATTTCTGCGGAAACCCCGTCCACGAATTCCTTCGGGGTAATACCTGCCGCCGCGGCCTTCTCCTCAATCTTCTGTCCGTGTTCGTCGGTACCGGTCTGGAAAAATACATCATAACCCTGCATTCGCTTGAACCTGGCGATACTGTCCGCCAGCACGATCTCGTAGGTGTTTCCGATGTGAGGCTTTCCCGATGTGTAGGCAATAGCCGTGGTAATGTAATAGGGTTTTTTACTCATGATGCAGTTCCTTTCTTTTCGTTTATGCCCTATGGGTAGGCATGTTTTTCTGATAATGTGATGGTCAAAAGGTATTTTAACCCTGATATCGGGTAGAGGCACGCCCGCTAAAGCGGACCTGCCAAGTCGCATTCGCCAATAAAATGCTTCGCATGGGCGAATGCTCACGGATTGCTCCGTGCTAAAGCACTCTCACAAGTCTCCGCTCCGCTCCGGTCGGCGCTAACCAGGCGCCACTGGCGCCTAGCGCCCTAAAACAGCGGGGATTCGCTCATTTTTCTGCGAAAAATGGCTACTTTTCGCTGTTTTGTGGGTCCCAAAG
>CALWLH010000069.1 GCA_944381475.1 uncultured Lachnospiraceae bacterium
GGAATACCCCATTCCCTGGATGGACATCCGCAGGACATTTAAAAATCCAATGACCCAGTAGAACATACCCAGACACCGCAGGTACAAAGCGGAGGCATCAAGCACCTCCGTGCTGTCCGCATCCACAAACATCTGGGACATCACCCGCCCAAAAAAGATCAGCACCAGACCAATAAAAATGCCGTAGGCAACCCCCACAACGATTCCATCCCGGATACCCTTTTTGATCCGATCCGGCTTTCCCGCCCCCAGATTCTGTCCGCAAAATACCGACACCCCCGTGGCGATGGCGTCGAAGGGACACATGGCAAACTGCTTCAGCTTGCTGGCGGCGGTAAAACCGGAGACATAGACGCTTCCCAGACTATTGTTTGCGGACTGCATCACCATACTGCCGATGGCAGTGATGGAATACTGCAGCCCCATGGGGATACCCATAACGCACAGCTCCCAAAGAGCCTGACTGCTGACCTGTCGCTCCTGTTTGCCGGGTTTAAGAATCGGACAGCGCCGCTGGATATACGCAAAGCACAAAATGGCGCTGATGGCCTGAGAGACGATGGTCGCCAGAGCCGCCCCGGCGCACCCTAAATGCAGCACGATGATACAGAACAGATCCAGAAAGATATTCAGCACGGCTGACAAGGCCAGAAAGATAAAAGGCGTTCTGCTGTCCCCGATGGAGCGCAGCATTCCCGCAAGAAGGTTATAAAACAGGGTGAAAGGAATACCCAGGAAAATAATCAGCAGGTAATCATAGGCATCCTGATAGATATTCTCCGGTGTGGAAAGAATATGCAGAATCCAGGGACATAAGAGGGCCGTGGCTGACGTGACCGCCACCGCAAAAAGGGCAGTCAGAAGATATGCGTTAAACACGCAGCCGCGAAGCCTGCCCTGATTCCCTGCGCCAAAATATTTGGCCATAGGAACAGAAAAGCCCGCGCAGATTCCTGTGCAAAATCCCAACACTAAAAACTGAACGCTGCTGGAGGCGCCAACCGCCGCCAGGGCATCCGCCCCCAGAACCCGCCCCACAATGGCGGCATCAATCATATTGTAGGTCTGCTGAAGCAGATTTCCCACCAGAAGCGGCACCGCAAAGCTTAAAATCAGCGTCATGGGCTTCCCTTCTGTCATACTTTTTGTCATACTCTCTTGCGGTATGTACCGCTCCTCCTTTTATATACAACAGGGGATTATACGACAAAATCTCACAAAAGAAAAGCTGTTTTTCTGCATCATCTGAAGAATTTTGCTTTTAGTAAGTTTATAAAAAATACAGAAGATAGGCACATCTCAAAAAACAGCCGCATGAAACCTGTTCCATGTGGCTGCGCCTGAGCATTTCTATTCCCTTATGTCTATAATCCGCATACCTAATGAGAAGCACTGACCTGAAAGCATTGTTTTAAGGCTTTGCCAGGAAATCCTGCTGATGAGATAGAACCGCCTGCTTTAGACGGCCCTTTTTTATCTATTCCTCCTCATGCCAGTAGGTTTCCCGGTGCTCCACGGAAGTGGAAAAGACAATAAGCGTTTTTGTTTTTCCAAATTTTTGCAGATCGCCGATGAAATAGTCCAGCTCCATGGTATTGTGAAAGATCACCTCCAAAAGCATGGAAAAATCCCCGGTGACACAGTTGCACTGCACCACATTCTGACATTTTGCAATATAGGGATAAAACACCTTTTTCTGCTTTGGCTCCACCTCCAGGTTGATGAAGGCCTTTGTGTAATATCCCAGAGCCATGGGATTGATCCGCACATCAAATTTCTCGATAATGCCCTTTTCCATCAGATGCTCGATACGGGCCGCCACAGAGGTGGAGGACAGGAATACCTTCTCAGAAATATCCTTTGCAGACATCCTGGAATTTTCCTGAAGGAGCTTTAATATCTGCTGATCTACGGAATCCAGCTCATAGGCATGAATTTTGGGAGTATACATCCCGCCATGTCTGAACCTTTCTTTGCTGTCCTCATCTTTTTCCATGATGCCACCTCCATGCTTGTTGTTCTGATCGGTCAAGGGAACAGGCCCTTCACCTCATTGGCAGTGATCAGCCGTTCCAGGGCCACTGCGTAGGCTCCCATTCTCCAGGTGCAGTGAAGCTTCTCCACCTCCTTCTGGATATCCCGAAAAGCATTGGTGAGAATCTCCTCCAGCATATTGTTGATCTGCTCCTTGCTCCAGGTCAGGGTCTGAATATTCTGAACCCATTCAAAATAGGACACAATCACACCGCCGCTGTTGGCAAAGATATCCGGGATCAGAACAATGCCTCTCTGCTCCAGGATCTCATCCGCCTCCGCAGTGGTAGGGCCGTTCGCAGCCTCCACGATATAGCGGCAGTTCAGCCGGTCCGCATTTTCCTTTGTAATCTGATTTTCCAGTGCGGCAGGCACCAGCACATCGCAGGGACATTCCAGCACCTCACTGTTGGAGATGTGGATCACGCCCTCCTTCTCATAGTCGGCGATCATCTTTCCTGTCTCCACAAATGCCGTCACCTCATCCGGGTCAATCCCGGCTTCACAGTAGATGCCTCCGGACACATCGCTTAGCGCCACAATGACGGCGCCCCTGTGGGCAGCGATGCGGGCCGTGTTGGCGCCCACATTGCCAAAGCCCTGAATAGCAAGACGGCTTCCCTGAAGAGCTTCCCCATGCTCAGCCAGTATAAGCTTCGTGCTGATCACAACGCCCCGTCCTGTTGCGGAAGGGCGGCCCTTTGAGCCCCCCAGCTCCAGGGGTTTTCCCGTAACCACCCCGGGACAGGGATGACCGTTTAGCATACTGTAGGTGTCCAGCACCCAGGCCATGGTCTGGGCGTTGGTGTTTACATCCGGCGCAGGAATATCCTTATCCGGACCGATAATGGACTCGATGGCAAAGGTATAGCGGCGGGTCAGGCGCATCAGCTCGCTTTTGGACAGCTTCCCAGGATCCACCGTGATGCCCCCCTTGGCGCCGCCGTAGGGTATATTTGCAACCGCGCATTTCAGAGACATCCAGGTGGCAAGAGCCTTCACCTCGTTTAGATCCGTCTTCTCATGATACCGAATTCCCCCTTTAAAGGGGCCTCTGATATTGGAATGCTGCACCCGGTATCCCTCAAACACCTTAATGGTTCTGTCATCCATCCGGATGGGGAGGTAGACCTTCAGCTCTCTCTGGGGATTGCGGATCATCTCATACATGTCCGTGGGCAATCCTGCCAGCTCCACTGCCTGGTCCATGACCTTCAGCACATTCTCATAAGGGTTGTAGCTCTCATTCATCCTGTTTTCCTCCTTCTTTTCACCCTGTCTGTCAGGCTTTTTGCGACAACTCAGATTATAGGAAGAAATTTTGGGAATGCAAGAGTCCCCCGGGGGTTCGCTTGAAACTTGTGAAATTCAGGATTAAACTTGTTATTTCAGCAAATTTTATCATTCTGTCTTGACATTTTCAAGTGTTCTTTTTGTTTGCCTTCCGGGCCATGTTTCCATACCAGCTGCTGTAAAGAGCCGGCTTCCGGTCCTTTTTCAAGGCAAAGCTTTCCCTTGTGTGACGCACCATGTCCGGGTGGATATCCGCCGTCAAGAGCTCTTCCGGGCTGTCCTGCGTCAATGCATTCCCCAGGGGATCATAGAGCACGGAGCTGTGCTGATAGATCAGGCCGTTGCCCTCCCCCACCCGGTTCACGCCGCAGATATAGCACTGATTTTCGATGGCCCGGGCCCGCAGCAATGTGTCCCAGTGCATCAGGCGCTCCCTGGGCCAGTTCGCAATCACCAGAATCAGCTCCGCATCCTGGGAAAGGGCCTGAAACAGCTCTGGAAAGCGCAGGTCATAGCAAATGGCGGTGCCGATATTCCAATGCTCCCGGGAAGCGGTCATGGGCGCCAGGGTCAGGCTGCTGCCCCCGGTAAAGTATTTCCCCTCTTCCCCGTAGGAGAAGGGATGGATCTTGGCATAGTCCGAGAGCAGGGTTCCCTTGCTGACCAGGGAGCATTTATTCCGATACATCCCGTCCACCCTCTGGGTATAGCCATAGCAGATGGCCATGTCATACTCCAGAGACGCCTTTGCAAAAAAGCTTCTGGTGCTCTCCGGCTCATCGGCGGAGATATAGGACGCATTCATGGAAAATCCCGTCAGGGTCATCTCCGGAAAAACCAGAAGCTCCACGCCCTGCTCCCTGGCCCGCTTGATGAACCAGAGACACTGCTCTTTATTATAGTTCTTATCCT
The DNA here is from genome assembly GCA_944381475.1 of uncultured Lachnospiraceae bacterium. GTDB lineage: Bacteria > Bacillota > Clostridia > Lachnospirales > Lachnospiraceae > UBA4292. The sequence continues at coordinate 4,240 of CALWLH010000069.1, forward strand.
CCCAAAGGATATCCATCTGCGTCAAACCGATTCTCATACTGCCGCCTCCTGATACTTTCATACACTGCCATCTTAAAATCTCTCCAGGACGCTGTCAAGAGCTTTCTCCCTCCAGGCGTCAAAAAGCCCCATGAAGCATCCCCCATAAAACAGCGTTTTTCCTTGCGGGAAAGGAAGCGCCATGATATAATTTCTGCGATACCTGTCCCACGGTCGTGCTTTTTGGGAATTTCACAGCCAAAAAGCCCGAGAGCCTGTGGCGCGCTTAAAATCCCTGACATATTATAAGGAGCCCCCATGAAACCCATTGCACATATTAAAACCGATTTTCCCGAAAAATTCGGCATCCCCAGGCAGAGCGGCCTGGTGAAGGATCTGACAGGAACAATCTGCTTTGAACCGCCCTACAGAAACCCGGACGCCTTTAAAGGACTTTCCGGCTATAACTATATATGGCTTTTGTGGGCCTTTGAAAACCCAGGCGGCGAAAAATGGGCCGCCACGGTCAAGCCGCCCCGTTTAGGCGGCAACACCTCCATGGGGGTCTTTGCCACCCGCTCCCCCTTCCGGCCAAATCCCATCGGCCTTTCCTCGGTGCGGCTGGAGAAAATGGAATTCACGGAGCAGGGGCCTGTGCTGACGGTGTCCGGGGCAGACCTGCGGGACGGCACCCCCATCTACGACATCAAGCCCTATCTGGCCTACACCGACTGCCATCCGGACGCGGTGGACGGCTTTGCAGCCCAAAGGATGAATCAGCAGCTGAAGGTCTCCTTTCCAGAAGAACTATTAAATATCTTTCCGCCGGAAAAGAGGAGCGCCATTTTAGAGGTCCTTGCCCAGGATCCCCGCCCCTCCTACCAGCATGATGCATCCAGGCGCTACGGCGTCTCCTTTGCCGGGTATGACGTGCATTTTTACGTGGAAGGAGAGCAGCTGCGAGTGACGGAGGTAATCGCGCTGTGAAAAATCTGCCCGCAAGCAGGCTCGCGCCATCTTTTTGCCTGCTTGACCCTGGTATTTCGCACTTTCCTATTGATTTTATTCGGAAAAATGTTTAATCTATGAGGGAGGTTTATAATCCCAATGAAAGGAGAGCCGCATAAAAGCGGCAGAAGTACAAATATGAGCGTAAAAGAATTAAAGCCCGTCAAGGAAGGCAAGGTACGTGAAATCTATGATAACGGCGACAGCCTGATCATGGTGGCGACAGACCGGATCAGCTGCTTTGACGTCATCCTAAACAATGTGGTGACAAAGAAGGGTACGGTTCTGACCCAAATGTCCAAATTCTGGTTTGATATGACGGAGGACATCATTCCCAACCACATGATTTCCGTGGACGTCAGGGATATGCCGGAATTTTTCCAGCAGCCCCAGTTTGACGGCAACAGCATGATGTGCAGAAAGCTCACCATGCTCCCTGTGGAGTGCATCGTGAGAGGCTATATCACCGGAAGCGGCTGGGCCAGCTATCAGAAGGACGGCACCGTCTGCGGCATCAAGCTCCCCGAGGGCTTAAAGGAATCCGACAAGCTGCCGGAGCCCATCTACACCCCCTCCACAAAGGCGGAGATCGGCGACCATGACGAGAATATCTCCTACGAGCAGAGCGTGGAATATCTGGAGAAGCGCTTCCCCGGAAAGGGGGAGGAGTACGCCGGCAAGCTCCGGGACTACACCATCGCCCTTTACAAAAAATGCGCCGATTACGCCTTAAGCAGGGGCATCATCATCGCGGACACCAAGTTTGAATTTGGTTTGGATGAGGAGGGCAATATCGTCCTGGGAGACGAGATGCTCACCCCCGACAGCTCCCGGTTCTGGCCCGCTGACGATTACGAGCCCGGCCGCAGCCAATCCTCCTTCGACAAGCAGTTTGCAAGAGACTGGTTAAAGTCCCACGAAGGTCACAACTGGACACTACCCCAGGACATTGTGGACAAGACCATCGATAGATACCTCCAGGGCTATGAGCTGCTGACAGGAAAGAAGCTGCAGTAAGATTAACAGAGAAATTAAAACACCCCCATACAGCTATTTTATATCTGTATGGGGGGTTTGATCATTTCCAGGCAGGCTCCAGGGCATATCCCATAAAATCCTTTAGGATCGCCCGGTATCCCTCCGGCCTGATGTGCATTCCCTCGATGGTATACTCCGCCTTCAGGTTTCCCTTTTCGTCCATCAGGTTTTTGTTGATATTGATAAACCTTTGGTGATGCTTCTCTGCCAGCTTTTTCACTTCCTCGTTTGCCCTGTTAATCTTATCATTATTTCTCACCAGCAGACAGGACTTCATCTCCTCCGCAGCCGCCTCGTAGTTCACCGGGTAGTAGGCCATGAGATAAATCTCCACCCCGGGAAGCTCCTCCTGAATGACGGCGAGGATCCGGTCATAATTTCCCATGAGCTCCTCCATGGGGATGCTGGCGTCGCTTAAGTCATTAGTCCCGATATTGATAAATACCCGCCGGGGCTTTAAATCCAGCACACAGGCATCCAAAATGGGAAGAATATCCGTGGTCTTATATCCACCCACGCCCCGGTTATAGATCACAGGGGCGTCCGGCCCCCACTCCTTCACCCACTCCTCAATGGGAAACATTTCCATCAGGGAGGAGCCCACACAGACGATCTGCCCCTTGAGAGCCGTCCTGTTTTTTACCCGAAACCCCTCCACCATTTGTTCCTTTTCTATTCTCCAGGCTTCCTTTTCCATATATACCCCTTCATTTGATTACAGCTTTTTTTTCGAAAAATTGCATGATAACCGTTATTCTTTTCCCGTATCTATTCCCCTGCTCCCAGGTGTACTCATATACTTTTCATCAAACTCCTCTGCACTGATGGGTTTGCTGTAGAGATATCCCTGCCCGACATCGCAGCCAATGGACAGTAAAAGCTCTTCGTCCTCTGTAATCTCCACGCCCTCGGCCACGGTGGAAATGCCAAGGCGGCCTGCCATTCGTATGATTTCCTCCATAATCAGGCGAACACGACCCTCCTTCTGATCCGAAGCACTCATGAGGAAATCTCTGTCCAGCTTCAGCTCGTCAATTTTCAGCTTTCCCAGGGTATTTAAGGAGGAAAATCCGCTGCCGAAATCATCCAGAGAAATCTTAAAGCCCTCCCCCTGCAATTGGAGAATCTTCGCGTTCAGCTCCTCCACATTTTCCAGAGCAAGTCCCTCCAGAATTTCCAGGGTAATGAATCTGGGAGGAATGTGGTATTTTTTCACCAGCTCCGTCAGCTTCCCGACATAATCCTCCTCAAAAAACAGGAGCTTTGACTGGTTTACCGAGATGGGCACAGGGGTAATCCCCCCCTCCATCCAGGAGCGGATCTGACGGCAGGCCTGCTCCACCATATATAAATCCAGCTGCACGCAGAAACCGTTGCGCTCAAACAGGGGAATAAACTGATCCGGAAAGATCATCCTGCCGCTGCCGGTACTCCACCGCACCAGCGCTTCCGCGCCACAGAGCATACCGCTTTTCAGATCCTTTTTAGGCTGGAGGAACAGCTTGAATTCTCCGTCCCGAAGCGCCTGGTGCATATGGCTTTCCACATAGTTTTCCAGCTCCTCCTTCTTGTGCAGCTCCGCGTCAAAAAACCAGATGGAGCTTGTATGGGACTGTCTTGCCTTATCCAGAGCGAACTGGACACTTGTCAAAAGACCTTCCCCGGCCTTATCCGGGTTGGAACGGTCATCGGAAAGAGCCACCCCGCAGTGAATGGCCAGCTGGTAATTCGTATGGCTGATTTCAGAGTTTTGCTGGATTTCATCCATAAAATCACTCAGGCGCCGGCGAATCATTTCCTGATCCCTGTCCTTCATAAAGAGATAAAACCGGTCCTCCCCGTCTCTGCAGAAAAATTCATCCTGCTCCAGGTGGCTTTCCGCCGCAATTTTCATCTGAACCAGAAGCTGATCCGCCTTTTCCTTTCCGAAAATTTCATTGATAAAGGCAAACTGACGGACACAGACAGCGGTCACGCTGCCCTCCGTTCTGCCCAGAGTCTCCGCCAGCCGTTGTCTGAAGCGCACCAGGTTTTCAGCGCCGGTCAGGGAATCGTGGTAGGCCAGGCGGATCAGCTCCTGATTATAGCTTTGAAGCAGCCGGTATCCCCAGAGCATCAGGGTAATCACCGCCAACAGCACCGCCCCCAAGGTCACCTGGGAAACCAGAGCGGCGGTGGAGGAACCGGCCATCAGCCCCTCTCCCGTATTGACGCAAAACAGATACCAGTTGTTTACCCCCACCGGCTCCAAAAGAAAAGGATAGGTGTTTCCTTCATAGGAAAAGCTGGAAAAAATGCGCTCCTGATTGCTCAAGGCTGACTGAACCCTGTCCCTGGAGCTGTCAGACAAATAGGGACCGTCAAAAATGGAGGGTATGTCCTCCTGCACAATCATCTTGGGTGAGCGTATCAGAAATACCCCCTCGGAGTTCAGCATATGGATATAACCGCCGCCGCTGAGCACCGTATTTCCCGACAGAATATCAGAAAAGATTTCAATATTGTCGCTGGCCGCCAGGGCTCCTATAAGCTCGTCCCCATCATAAACCGGAACGCTGTATACAAACACCTGCGTATCGGAAATATCGCTCTCAAAAAGCTGCGACACCGATATGTTTCCTTTCAGGGCCTCCTCCACAACCCTCCTGCCCTCCGGGGAAAGCTCTGAAAGAGCTGCGTCCGCCCTGGGCTCCTGATCCGCAGAGGCAATTACCCCCATCCCAGACCTGTCATAAAAAACCAGCGTCACAAAATGATTGTTCTGGTTAGCCTCCTTCAGCGCCCTGGCCAGACTTTCCCTGTCAGCGGTATTATTTTCCGTAATAAAAACCGAAAGTGTGGACAGAATCTGAAAATCCGCCTCCAGCTGCTTCTTAACTCTGCTTTTGTACTCCTCCGCCTCCGCAACGATCTGATTTTTCACCGCATCGTTCTTTGCTTTCTGCAAATAAACTGATAATAGTCCGCCGCAGGTAAAAAACACCAGAATCATGCAGATAACCAAAAGCATAGCATTTTTCAGCTTCCTTTGCAGCTTTTCCTCGATCATAGATCGCCTCCTTATCCCCCAATATTTCTGTGAGAATCCGTTTTGAAATGGGCTTTAGTATACGCATAAGCGGCACACTTGTTAAGGGGTACTCATAGAGTATATCTTTTAAAGGGAATGTTGTCAACCGCTGGCCTGGAAGTCCCTGTCCCGGCGAAGTCCCGACTCTTCTCTGAGCAAACCGAGGAACTTCTATTTGTGTTTTCAAAAATGAAGTGGTATACTGCAAGGAGCAAATAATGAAATGCTTTGATGTTTCTCCATCGATTTTGCGCAAAAAAGAATAATGCCAATTATACTGTTCATCCTGTTGTGCAAATGGGCTGCAATACATCATTCCAATATTACACAGGAACATTTTCAGGGAGGTAAGCTATGCTATATCACTATACTGACTTTGCCGCTTTTGACGGAATTATCCGCTGCGCCGAGCTGCGGCTGAATAATATCCTGAATATGAACGACGCCTCGGAGATGAGGCTGTTTATGAATGGCATCAGCAAAGCCGTTATGGAAAAACTAGCGCAGGCAGGGGAAGAAAAAAAGCTGCTTGAAGCGGAAGCCTTCTTTGAAAAAGAGCTGGAGGAGGAATTTCATTACTCTGCGTATGCGGCGTGCTTTTCCAAGTACAGGGATGACGCTGCCCAGTGGGAGCGATACGGGCACCTGGGGCAGGGCGTCTGTATCGCATTTCACGAGGATCTGATGAAGAAAATGGTTGGAGGCGCGGTCTCCCTGATCAAAGTGTATTATCAGAAGGACATGCGAAGACACTGGCTTGTCAATGAGATTTATCAGACAATACTGACAGCCAAAGATTTTTCTGAAAGTCTGCCCCAATTACAGGGCTTGATGAATGTGGCATGGGCCCAGTCGGCCGCTTTTAAGCACCCTTCCTTTGCGAGCGAAAAGGAATTCCGGCTGGTCATATCACCCTTTATCTCAAACGAGCTGACCGTAGAGCCCAAATACCATGTGGCCCCCGAGCGGATCAAAAAATACTATCCCCTGGATCTGAACAAAATGTGCGGAAAGCTGAACATGCATTTATCCGATCTGGTAGGGGAAATCATTATTGGCCCTACTTCCCCCCAGTCCCTTCCTATCCTGCAGGATTATCTGGAGGACTGCGGCCTAAGTGTTTTAAAAGACCGGGTCAGCATGTCAGACTGTCCCCTGCGAAAGCCCACTTCCTGATGGATTAAGACCCTTTCTCCCCAGGGATTTATATGAAGCTTCCGTTAGTCCACATGCATATTCTCCGGCTGCCTGATCAACCTGTTTACAGGCGCCGCCCAGCGCACAGCGTTTGTGATGATCTGCTGGATTGGAGGCATGTGGTAAACCGGGTGCTCCTCATGCCCGGGCTGGAAATAGAAGATTTTGCCGTTCTCCCTGGTAAAGGTCACCCCGCTCCGAAATACCTCTCCCCCGGAAAACCACCCCACAAAGACCAGCTCCTCCGGCTGAGGGATGCCAAAGGGCTCCCCGTACATCTCCTCCTTGGGGATATCAATACAGGCCGGAATCCCCCTGGCGATGGGATGGGCGGGATTCACGCACCAGAGCTTTTCCGAATCTCCGTGACGCCAGCGAAGCGTCATGCTGGTGCCAAGAATTCTTCTCAACACCTTGCTGAAGTGGGCGGAGTGGAGGCCGATAAAGCCCATACCCATGCGAATGTGGCTGCAGACCCGCTCCGCGATCACATCCTCCACCTCCTCCTGTTTTGCATGGCTCCACCAGATCAGCACATCCGTCTGGGCGAGAACCTGCTCCGTTAGTCCATGCTCCGGCATATCCAGGGTGGCGGTGCGGCAGGAGATGTCCTCCTCCCTTTCCAGAAAGGCGGCGATGCAGCCGTGAATCCCCTCCGGATAGTTTTTTCTAATTCCCTCATACTCTCTCTCGTGTACGTACTCATTCCAGACTGTTACCCGAATCATTCCTTCTCCTCAACAATGCCGTTTTTCGATATTCATTCCCCCATTGATGCAACCTTTTCTGGGGGCACTTTTTTCCGCTTTTTACAGCCGCTCCCTCAGCCACTGTGCGGACTGCTTCATAAAAGCAAGCTGATCCAATGCGCCAAAATGCTCGATGGCCAGGGTATCATCATAGCCTATCTGCTTTAGACGGCGCAGAAGCTCCTCCATCTGGATGCAGCCCGCCCCCACCGGGGCAGCGTAGAGCCTCTGTCCGGTCACCGTCAGCTTTGGCGTCTCCCCTGCATTCGGCACAAGGCTCCTGTCCTTGCAGTGCACATGGAGGATCCGCCCCTTTAACAGCTGGAAGGCCTCCAGCTCATTTACATCCGCATAGAGAAAATTCCCCGTATCAAAGCTGACGCCAAGCCCCTGTACCCGCTCCAGAAACCAGGCCAGCTGCACCTGGGAGGCAAAGGGGGCACGGGCATCGTCAAAGTCCTCCATGGTAACTGCCACCCGGCGCGCTCTCCCGTATTCGCACAGGGCATTCAGGACCTCTGCCATCTGCTCCATAGCGGGCGTTCCCACCTTCCGCACAGCCTGCCTCTCCTCCATCCCCGAAAGCTCCACAAAGCCCGGGACGATGAGCACCTTGTCTGCGCTGAAATAGCTTGCGGTATCGATCAGGGGATAGGCCAGGGCAGGATCCCTCTGATTTGCAAAATCGTACATCCCGTAGACACAGGACACCTGCACACCGCAGGCCGCAAACAGCGCCCTTCTCCCCTCCATATCCTCCGCCAGGCTCTCCAGGGAGCACTCCAGAGCTGTAATCCCATAGCTCCTCACCTCATTTAACACATCCGCAAGCCCCCGTCCCCTCTGCTGGCAGGCCTCCCGCACATGGTCAAAAAACACCGAGATTCTCATTCTTTCCTCTTTCTGACGCACTTGCTGCGTCATCATGGTAGATTTGAAAGTTTACCTTCAAACTTCCCTCCTCTACCCGTCACTGCTGCCTGAGGTCTGTACAGCGGTCCCTATTCTCCCGGCACAGGCATAGGGCAGCTCTCTATTTTTCCAGATTGATGGCGTCAGCTGTATCCATATCCCTGATCTGACAGCTTCTTATGATTTCCTCTGCCGCGGCCCGGTACTCCGGGAGGCGGCTGCTCTTTTTGATTTTCTTCAGCAGCTTTTCTGCTCCCGCAAAGCCGTCGCCCATGTAGGACCAGAGCTCCTTTAAGCGGAACAGGACGTTTCTCTCCCCCTCCATCTCCCGCTGATAGCCGGAAAGGAGCTCTTCATGGAAGCCCAAGAGCGCATCCCTGTCCACACCCTTATTTTCCGTCATCCCCATGCTTTCTTTTATCCGCCCCGCCAGCCAGGGACTTCTCAAGATCCCCCGGCCAAGCATGACGCATTCCGTATGGGGAAAAGCATCCATCAAGCCCTGAAAGTCCTGAATCGACGCGATATCCCCATTATAGCACAGGGGCAGGGATAACTCCCTCACTGCCTGTCCGTAGGCCTCCCAGTTGGGACTGTTTTTGTAAAAATCCCTCTGGAGCCTTGGATGGATAATCAGCTCCGATATGGGGTATTTTTTGTAAATCTCCAACAGCCCCGGCCACTCCCCAGGGGCGTTTACCCCGATCCGGGTCTTGATGGAGATTTTTAGGGGGCACTTGTCAAAAATCTCACAGAGAAATGCATCCAGCTCCTTCGGGTATCCCAGAAAGCCTGCGCCTCTGCCCCTTGCCGCCACCGTGCCTGAGGGACAGCCAAGGTTTAGATTCACCTCATCATAGCCCAAGCGCAGCAGCTGCCCCGCAAGGAGAAGGAAATCCTCCGCCCTGTTGGTGAGGATCTGGGGAACCAGGGGGCGGGCCAGATTTCTCTTGGGATCCACATCGTGCTGTTCTCTGGCAGCCATCCTTTTATTCCCGATAAAAGGAGTAAAATAGCAGTCCATATGGCCAAAGTATTTGTAATATGCGTTTCTGTACACATAGCCGGTTATCCCCTCCATGGGGGCCAGGTAAAATTTCATGGAGCCTCCTTGCGTAATTTCCCTTTCCAGACAGCCCTGTTCTACCCAGCGCTTTAATATCATGGTAAAGCCCGCCTGAAATCCAATAAAATCATGAGAACGCCCCCGCCACCCCGGCGCCGCCGTTCATGCCAAAGAGCTGACAGTACAGCCAGTCGGCGCAAAAGGCCATGCAAAGCGCCCCGCAGAGGATGATCTTCAGCTTGGGATTCCACTTTGCAAACATCCTGCTAAGATAGGGCGCCCCGATGTAGATGGCAAAGGCCCCGCCAATGCCAAAGAACAAAAGTCCCTCCAGGCAGATCCGGCCGTTTAAGTTCGCGAATTTATCATAATACTGCCAGTAATGGGTATTGTAGAAGAAATCCAGATACCAGCTTGTAAAGAATTCCAGCACCCCCGCCAGCAGCATAATCAGGCCAAAGGTTTTGTACATATTGTCCTTAAACCGCTCCAGGAGCAGGATGCACAGCACAACTCCGGAGCCGTAGATGGGCAGCCAGGGGCCATACATGGTGCCGCGGTTTACAAGCTCATGCCACTGTATCAGGTGAAAGAGCACCTCCCAAATCCAGCCAATCATGCTGAAAATGAAGAAAAACAGAATGTAATCCGTCAGCTGGTAGGCAGGCTTTATGCGAATCCCCGCAGGAGACGGCGCTACAATATCCGGCAGAATAAAATTGGGCGCGATACTCTGCTCCCCGGTCTCCCACAGCGGCGGCGCATCAAACTGACGCTCCCGCAGCGCCTGGTCTTTCCCGGACACATGGCTTCTCAGCTCTATGTAAATTTCCCCGTCCACCGCTGCCTCATAGGGAAGCGCAGCCAGCACACCCGCCAGGGGAATCCGCTTTACCAGCTCCACATACCACATGGACAGTTTCAGGCAGAAAATCTTCCATTTATATCCCCTGGTCATTTCAACGGACAGGGCTCTGGCCTCTTTCCAGGTCGCCGCTGGATTTTCAGCCAGTATGTAGGGTATCATACGGTACTGATAATACCTGTAAATCCCTCCCACAACAGTGAAGCTCCACAAAAGCAGCCGGATATGGTAGTTCAGCATGACAAAGATTACATTGGGCAGAGTCTTATGGTGAAATGGAGCGATGGTTCTGCGAAACCGGGTGTTTTTTTGATACCGATGCTCCAGCACAAACCGGTTCTTGCCTATGATCAGCACATCCTGGGCCAAAAACTGTAAAAATGCCGATACCGCCGCAGCCATCAGCAAATAAACCGCCACCTCTGCAGCATTCCTCTTAAAATATGCCGCATTTGCGGCTAAAAGATTGATAAGCCATGTAAAATTTCTGGAAAGAAGATCCACCCCTGGTTCAATCAGCTGCGTAAAAAAGGCCGGGCGATCTTTTTCCTCAAAATCCTCCGACAAATATTCCTTTAACAGATCCACGTTTCTGTTGGTATTTTCCGGCGCCAGTCCCAGAGCCTCATCAATCCTTCCAATGAATGCTGTGGCTGGACTGTCCACGCTTCCAATATAGGAAAACACAAAGCACACGGCCACCAGCAGCAGCCAGGATTGAAAGCCCTTTTTAAAGGCGGCGCTTCTGCCCTGCCGGAGGATTCTCCTTCGGTTCCATTTCATCATATTACTCCTGTAATGTAAATTTCCGGCACAGATGGTCTAATCTGTTTCACCCTTCTTCCCAGAACAAATCCGCGTACTGTCAAAACAATTCGTCCAGCAGCATATAGTATCTGTCCTTTTCCTCGTCCATCGGGATACCCAGGGCCTCCAAAAGCATCCGCTCCTCAAAGGCATACCAGACCTTCCCGCCAGAATACATGCCCCTCAGATTATGCCGCAGGCTTCTAAGAAGGAGGGCCACATCCTGCCATCTGTCGGCGGGCCCCATCCTGCCAAGGTCGATAAAGCCGCTGATATGCCCCTGATCCGCAAAAATATTTGGCAGACAAAAATCTCCGTGGGTCAGAACCAGATCCTCCTCCGGCTGGTTTTCCTCCAGCCACAGAAGCAGCTCCTCGGGCCCGGAAAAGCCCCCGGGGCCGAAGGTTTCCGGCTCCGTATTGTCCACATCCACCAAACCCTGCTCCACATTCCGCCGGGCGGCCTTTAAACGCTCCTTCAGACGGCTCACCTTATAAGGGCAATCTCTTATATCAATACTCCACAGCAGCTTGAGCCCCTCCGCAGCAAGGCTTATCAGCTTTTGGGGTTCCCCCAGCCATATCTCATCGCAAAGCATGGTACCCTTTACCCTGCTCATCAATGTATAGGCAGTTGGGCCTTTCACCTCATAGGCCAGAAGCTCCGGCACCGGGAGCCTGCCTTGCAGCCACCTGATCATATTTCTCTCATTGTCCGTTTCTTCTGTGTGCTCCTGAATTTTTAAAACATACGCAGGAAAGACCAACACCCTGGAACCGGACATGCCGATATTATTTTGGGTATAGGTCTGGCCCCGAATGTACTTTTTAATGCTCTGGGGGATATCGTTCATATCTGTTCTCCCTATTTGGTTCTGGATTGACCCTGCTGTTTTATATTGTTTGTCTGCAATTTTATTCGTCCCGCTAAGCATGAGGAAGCAGCCATCTTTTACAGAAAAATGAGCGAATTCCGAATGCTTATAGTGATTTTGTGAGTGCGTAAGCACGAAAAAATCACGGGAAGCTCCTGAACTGTCCATTTATCGGACAACTCATTTTATGATGTTGGGGTCAAAAGGTCCTGTTTTCCATATGGTTCAATTAAGCGTATCACATTTTTCTATGATTTTCAATATACCTTTGGTAAGGGCTCAAAAGGTTTTTTACACCCTTGTAAGCACCCGATAATCGGATTTCGCGGCCATTGCCGAAGGCTTTTTACAGCAGCGCCATCAAGTCCCCCGCCACATCCCTGTAATGCTCGTCGGTGAGCCCGAAGCTCATACCCTTGTAGTTCCAAAGAGCCCTGCCGATGCCGAATTGCTCAAATACAGCGTGCAAATCCCTGTGCCATGCAAGAGCCGATGGGACGTCCGCCAGCTGAATCACTCCATATTCCCCGCAGTAAAGGGGAACCCTTCTGCTCTCCGCGATGCCAACAGCTTCTTCAAACAGCGCCGACAGCATTTCTCTGCCTGACGCTGCATCGTCCATTCCCCTGAATATGCCGGAAAACACGCCCCCCAGCCGGCTCTCTGATATCTGCCTGTACTGGCCTGCCGTCAAGGGATAGCTCACCCGGAAATCACCTGGCATGGTTTTCTCCCAGCTGGCCCCCTGGTGGGTGAAGATATAGGGCTCATAGAAATGGAAGGAGTATACAATCCGATTATCCGGCGGCGGCAGAATATCCTTCACCGTATTGATGCTGTTGTAGCAGGTTCCCCCGATGAGTATCCATGCAAGGGGCGCATGCAGGCGGATACGCCTTACCGTCCTTTCTGCCAGCCCATTCCATTCCCGGCTTACATTGGGATCAACAATCTCGTTCAACAGGTCAAAGGCAATAAAGTCATATGCTCCATAGCGCTGCGACAGCCTGTCCCACAGCCTCAAAAACCGTTCCAAAAGCCTGGGCTCCTTAAAAAATGAGCCGCAGCGGCAGGCCTCCTGGAAGGAATAGCCCGCTGTTTTGTGCAGATCAAGAATCATGTGGAGTTTCTGCCTGCCGCACCATCTCACACAGCGGTCAATGTAATCGTATCCCGCCTCAATAGGTTCCCCCTCCGGCGTCTCAAGCAGGAGATAATCCACTGGCAGGCGCACATGATCCGCTCCCATGGAGGCAATGCGTTCCAAATCCTTCTCCGTGATAAAGGTTTCCAGATGCTCTTTTTCAAGGGAGGACTGGGACAGCCAGCCTCCCAGATTAATTCCCTTCTCAAATCCTTCAAATTTTCTCATAAAGATCCTCCTTTGCTCCTAAATCCATATTCCGCCGGCAGCTCCCAGCAAATATGCTTCTACGTCCTCATTGTAGCGATTTTCATCAAAATTCATACAAAATATGTCGCTTTTATAAAATATTTGTTGTATAATTCAGACAAGGAGGTGATCATAATGAGCATAAAAAAAGAGCTGCAGTCACAGCTTTTTCAGCGCCGTGAGGAGCAGCTCAGTCATGTGGAATACGGACACGAGTACGAATTTTATGAAAATATTGCTGTCGGGAATATCCGTGAGGTTCAAAAGATCCTTGCCGATCCGGAAAACACTCACATGTACGAAAGTCCCGAATACGGCAGGCTCTCAAGGGACTTTCTGCGCAATATCCGTTACCATTTTGTGGTGTCTACGGCACTAATCACCCGGCTCTGCGTGGAAAAGGGACTGGAGCGGGAGCTGGCCTATACCCTCAGCGACCTGTATATCGGGAAGATGGATACCGAAAAAACACCCCAGCAGATCATCGCTCTTCACAATGAGATGCTCATGGATTTCACCCGTAAGATGGCCAGTCTGCCCACGCAGCAGATATACTCCATTCACATCATAAAGGCCATCGACTATATACTGAAGCACAGAAATACCCGGCTCACGGCAGAGTATGTTGCCCATGAGCTGGGCGTCAACCGCAGCTATCTTTCCTCGCTTTTTAAAAAAGAAACGGGAACCAGTATCAGTGATTTTATCCGAACAGAGAAAATCAAGGCTGCGGCAAATATGCTGCGGTTCTCCGACTACTCCTACAGCGATATTGCCCAGTACTTTGGCTTCGCCTCCCAAAGCCATTTTATCAAATGCTTCCGCCAGCAGACGGGGCTTTCGCCAAAGGAATACCGCAGGAGCTGTTTACAAAATCAGGGGCTCTTCGATGAGGCGTAACTGCCTGATCTGGCTGTCGCTTGGGGCAAGCATAACTGTGAAAAAATCATTCTCATAGTCGCCTCCAAATGTCTATGCGGGACGGCGGTCAGCTTCCCTGTCCTGCATTTCACCGCCAATGATGATCCTGCCCCGGGCCTCCTTGTCATCCATGATGATCTCACCCACCTCCGGGACAACAATCCTGCCGGAGCGGGGATTTTTGATACTGTCCACCCTTGTGGTGACAACAGCCTCCACCTGGGATTTCTCAAAGGCCAGGTCCGTGTCGATCATCTCACAATTGATGAGCTTCAGGTTTTTGCAGTAACACAGGGGCTGGGTTCCGATGATCTTACAGTTAATAAGGGTCAAGCCGTCGGAATACCAGGCCAGATACTCCCCCTTCACCACGCTGTCCCTGACGGTTACATTCTCCCCGTGCCAGAAGGCATCCTTTGTGTCAAAGGTGCAGTTTTCAAAGACTGCGTTTTTGATATACTGGAAGGAATATTTTCCTGTAAAATGCACATTTCTGAAGGTGAGATTCTCCGAGCGCATCATAAAATACTCGCTGACTGCGTTGGTATCCTCCATGCGGATATCCTTCACAAACCATCCAAATTCCGGGGAGATGATGTCGCAGTTTCTGATGATTACATCGCTGCACTCCCGCAGGGCTTTGATGCCGTGCATCCTGGTATCTGCAATCTCCACATGATGGGTGTACCAGAGGGCGGCCCTGCAGTTTTGTGTCATCTCTGAATCCTTGATGACCAGCCCCTCATCGTGCCAGAAGGGATATCTCAGATTAAAAAAGCAGTGAAGCGCCTCAATATTACGCCCCTCCTTGAAGGCGCTCTCCCCGTCCGCAGGTCCGTCAAAGGAACAGCTTTTCACCTGCAGGCCATCGCTTCCGTACAAAGCCCGTTCCATATCAAAGGTCTGATTTTCGATTACTTTCATTATATGTTTTCCTCCTTTTCAGCATCGGTCAATCTGATAGACCAGATAATCCAGACAGTCAATCTGGCGCTCCCCCTCGTGAATCTTCTGGAGCAGCCCCTCCCTGTGCTGCTCCAGCCGCTTGATGAGCTCCTCCTTCTTTCCGCCATCCAGACAGGCCATACAGCAGGCGATGGTATCCCCACTGCACCCCGCGTCCTTCAGGTTTTGTATAATCGCCTCCTTTGAGCCATACGCCAACAGCTCCTCCAGCTTCTTTCCCTTTTCGCCCATAAATCCTTTCCCTGCCCAAGGGATCTCCCCCTCATGTGCAGCTTTAAGCTGATTTTTCTTTCTCTTGGATTTATTATAACTGGCGGGGCATCAAATAGCAAATATTTATATTTGATGCCTCTCCATAGTTGAAATCTATTGTTTTTGATGCTATACTGGAGCAAAAATCTGAGAGGAGGCGGAGCATGGAGCTGCGGGTACTGGAATATTTTCTCGCTGTGGCAAGGGAGCAGAGCATCACACGGGCGGCAGACGCCCTGCATCTTTCACAGCCCACCCTGTCCACACAGATCAAGGGTATGGAGGAGGAACTGGGAAAGCAGCTTCTGGTACGGGGAACGAAGGGTTCCAGAAAGGTGACCTTGACGGAGGAGGGGATGATTCTGCGAAAACGGGCGGAGGAAATCTTAAGTCTGGTGCGCAAAACAGAGCGGGAGATTTCCCTCTCGGATCAGGTGATTGTGGGGGATGTGTATATCGGAGCGGGGGAGACGGATGCGGTGCGCTTTATCGCCCGGGCCGCCAAGGAGCTTCGCCATACCTTTCCCGGAATCCACTACCATATTTCCAGCGGAAATTCCGACTTTGTCACAGAGCAGCTGGACAAGGGTTTGATTGATTTCGGCATCATCTTCGGCCCCATAGACCAGACCAAGTATCATTCCGTAAAGCTGCCCTTTAAGGATACCTGGGGTGTGCTGATGCGCCGGGACTCCCCCCTCGCCAAAAAGGAATGCATTAGCCCGGAGGATTTGTGGGGTCAACCCCTGATCATATCCGAGCAGGCGGATATGGATGAGGCCCTGGCCAGGTGGATGAACCGGGATCTGTCCCAGCTGGAGATCATCGCCACCTACAATCTGCTTTTTAACGCCTCCCTCATGGTGGAGGAGGGACTGGGCTATGCCATCGGCTTTGACAAGATTATCAACACCTCCGGCCACAGCCCTCTGTGCTTTCGCCCCCTCACTCCCACGCTGGAGGCGGGCATGAGCGTTGTGTGGAAAAAATATCAGGTGTTTACCAAGGCTTCTGAAAAATTTATAGAGCGGGTCAAGGCCCTGGCCTCCCACTGAGGGCATTCAACAGCCAGAGCACCCGCTGCAGCCAACAGCAAATGGGAGCCTGACAAAAACCGCAGGCTCCCAATCACATTTTTACCTCTTTCCGACGCACTTGCTGCGTCATCATGGTAGATTTGAAAGTTTACTTTCAAACTTACCTCTTTCTGACGCACTTACCGCGTCATTTGCGCAGCTGGGCTTACTTCAGCAGAACCGCTGCAACCATAGAAAGAAAAATCAAAGCTGTGGTGAGACAGCAGACCGCCCAGAACAGATCCTGCTCTTTGCGGCTTTCCGCATAATCAGCATCCTTGTCCGTCTGCGCGCACGGAATATCCTTCCCTGTTATCTGATATTTCATAGAACCTGTCCTCCTTTCCCGCCTTCAGGCATCCATGCCTGGTTCTTACCTATCATTTTAAAGGACAGGGGACAGGTTCGCTATCATCCTATTGTAAATAAAAGGTCAAATCAAAGTAAACTTTCCCATTCGCTGATAGGGGCATCACAAATGATAAAATTTGAGGATGCTGGCGCTTAATCGCCGTAGCTGCAGGTCTCTGCAAGCCCCCTATAACCGTTCAATATCCTGATAAGCCTTTTCCTCCCATTATAATCAGAAAGATATAGGCTCTTTCTTATGCCTCTTCTAAGCAGTTTCAATCGTCCCAGGGGCTTAACCTTTGCCAAACCCCCATACATAAAGTTGTGATCCCTTATTCCTGCCTTATAGCGTTTTACATAGTAATAGGCTGCCGACCTGGACTGGGCGTCCTCCTTGTCAAGGCTAACGACCTGGGCTTTCGTGGCCATCCGGTCAAAATATGTCTCCAGATTAGAATTGCTGTCATCGAAGGAAAAGGCGTATCCAGAGATCATGGAAGCGCCCCGGGTAAAAACCACCTTGAAAAAGTCCCCCTTCTCATCCCGGAAATACTGGGTCAGCTCCCGCATCTGGTCCACCTGCAAAACCTTGAGAATGAATCCAAAGAAAATAGCCAGACCCACAATAAGTATCAGGTAAACAGCTTCCTCGCGCCCTCCCAGATATGCGCCCGATATAGCAGAAGCAAAAATCATGACCGCAAGGATCCCAAGGGATATTGGAAAAACTTTTGAGATGTCCTTTCTGATACTGTAGGGAAATTCCTTGCAGCGCTGCATACAGACATAATCCTCCGTGCTAAACAGCTCCTTCTTATTCACATCGCTCATAGGGCAGATTCCTTTCCTTTGGGGAAATATTTTGTTTTTGTTCAGTCTAACATCCCCGGAAAGTTCCCGCTATCATATTTATGTAAACCGTATGTGAAATAGGGGTAAAGGGACTGAGGCTGGATTGAACATATCCTGTTTAGTTTAACACAACCACTACGCCATTGAAATTTGAAGGACTTTTGTTATATACTCTTTACATAACAATTGACAGGAGGATAGCATATTATTATTAAAAATTTAAGGAAGTACACATTATAAAAAATCTTACACAGAAGGATATTGCGGAGTATCTGGGTATCACACCACAGAGCACTTTGAAATGGGAAAAAGGAGAAGCCCTAGGTTAAAGATGCCTCTACAAATATAACAACACTGCGCTTATATACCCATATTGAGAAAACGAATTCCGTAAAAGTTAATAAACTCGTTTGTCAATGCATTTATATATCGCTACATTTTATACCATCAGCAAATGGCCCATCATTATTTCCACGACAACGAGTGCACCAACTTTGAATACCGGTTGGATTATTGGAAGTTACTCGTTTTACTGTCCATCCAAACATAGCTTTGGGACAGAAAATATGTTCCTCGCATTTCTGGGAACAATGGGCACATGATTTATAATCTCCACGTTCTTGGGCATCTTCTAATGGTAATCCACAATGGTTACATAGCATAAATCCACCTCATTTCTTAAATATAAATAAATATTCATGTGCCAAAAGCAAGAAATTGTTTTCTTTACTTTTTTGAACCCATTTCCCTGTAGACCGACAGTTATGTTGCTTTTTTATTACCACTTCTTTTAACCGGAAACCCGATTGTTGAAACACTCCCATAATGTGAAATCCTAAAGGAAAAACAAAGCCCTTTTGTCGAATATCTCCCATCATGATAGCGCAAGACTTTATTATGGCTTATTTCTCAAAAAAAATACTAAAAAACATTTTTCTTCTTAATATCTATAAAAGTTTTTATGATCCTCAGCAAAGACACACTGCGCACTGTTCTTATACTAGGTTCGGCAGATGTTACCTTTTGTTTCTTCCCCTACATACTCTGACTGTGCTAATCTTAATTTTGAGATTAATAAGGAAGATGATTTCTGCAAAAAAGCCTTCCAAGAAAAACAGAAAAGAACCTAAACAAAGTTTGACTGAAGATGAAATAAATAATAACCCAAAATATCCCACTGGGAAAAAGAAAAGGGATTCGGTAAATATAACGCTGCCGTTGACCTCCCGGGTGCCTTTGCTATTTCTCAGGTCAGCCCACGGTATCCGCCATTTCCAATCGTTTGTAGATCCAGCAATCGGTAAGGTATCCCATCAGATCATTGATAATCCCTTCCTTTTGACCTTCCATTTTTGCTTCAATAATGGACTTTAGATACTCATTCAAATAGTGAAAGAAGAAATCATAGCAATAAAAGCAAAATCTGTTTTGCTCTAAGACGTAATCGATTCCATTTTCTGACAGTATACGATTGATTTTCTCAATTTCATTTCTATCACATATAAAAATCCAGGCGTCGCGTTCGATTGGCGCAAGCATAACTGTGTCCCAGTCTACAAGGAACAGTTGATTTTCATTCAAAATACAGTTGCCGCCGGCATCGCCGTGGGTAATATGAAAGCGCTCTTTGCTGGCTTTGCAGAGGGCGGAAAAATGCTTCAGACGCTCCATATATCTGAAAATATCTGCTTTCTTGTCAGCAAGAGCTTTTTTCACTTTGACAGGCAATTCCGGCAGACCTTGAAGATTTAGAAATGCAGCAACAGCTGTACAGTGGAATAATCTTCAGACAATTCACCCGGGATATGCTCGAAAACAACGGCTGTACCTTGCCTAAAGCCGCTATATAAACAGCCCTCTTTTGTTTTGACTATTTTTGGGATAAACAAAATGCCGCTATGGGTCATATACTGGATAACAGGCAGACTGTTTTGAAAGCCTTTTTTGTGATGATCCCAGTAATCAATTTTCAAAAAACACTTTCCGTTTTCTGTCTGTACGTCCCATGTCTCTCCGTAAAAGCCACGCTTTGCGGCATGAATATTTTTCACCAGAAAGCCGTATCCATATGACAAAAATCGGGACAGCTCCTTCATGTATCCCAGCCCTGCGCGATCTCCTCATCGGTAATAATCTGCGCATCTTTCTGCGCCATATCCCGTATCAGTATTTCTTCGCTTTCATAATATATCATATTCTATCTCCGTATGAACTTCAGTCATTATTTTTCCTGACAACTGTTTTCCCTGACTAAGAAATGTATATTCCCCTCAGAAAAGAGCGCCGCCTTCCCCGCCAAGTACACATGCTCCCCTTCCATGCGGCAGTACAGGGTTCCTCCCCGCTTTGAGGCCTGATATGCCACAAGCTGGGCCTTTTTCAGGCGCTTCCCCCAGTAGGGCGCAATGTGGCAGTGCCCGGAGCCGCATACCGGATCCTCCGGGATCTTCATCTTCGGGGCAAAGGAACGGGAAATGCAGTCTGTTTTGGTTCCCCTAGCGGTAACATGGAGAAGCAGCCCCGGAAGGCTCTCTGCCTTTGACATATCCGGCTCCATTTTCGTGATCGCTTCAGGGGCGTCAAAGACGCAGAGCAGATCCCTGCCTATATATGCCTCCGCAGGCCTTACTCCCAGGGCATTTTCCATCTCATCTGTCACCGGAACGGATTTTAGCCTATAGGCGGGAAATTTCATCTCATAGAGATCACCCCTCCTTTTAACTGTGAGAATGCCGCTTAAGGTCTGAAATGAAATGCTGTCCGCCTCCTTCTCGCAAAATCTCAAAAGCACAAAGGCAGCTGCCAGGGTGGCGTGTCCGCACAGATCGATCTCTCCGCCGGGAGTAAACCAGCGCAGCCCGTAGTATTCTCCCTCCTTCACCGCAAAGGCGGTCTCTGACAGGTTATTCTCCAGGGCAATCTTCATCATCAGCTCCTCATCCAGCCAGGAGTCCAAAACGCAGACCGCTGCCGGGTTGCCGGAAAAAACCTTTTCGGTAAACGCGTCTACAATATACTACTTCATATCTCCTCCTATTTATTTAAGCGGCTTTTTGTCAAACTGGAAGCTGTCACAGGCTCATAATATATATCTGGCAAGGATTCCATTCGTCCCACAACGCGGGGAATACTTCAAATTCCTTAAATCCAAGGGAGAGATAAAACTTGTTTGTGCTGTCGTATTCCTTATACTTCCCCATTTGTACTGTTTTCACCTGAATAAAGGAATAGCCCTGTTTACTTGCCGCTTCCTTTGCTCTGCTGAATAATTTCCGCCCAATACCCTTCCGATGAAATTCCTTTAAGACACCCATGACATAAATTTCCTCTGTATCCCTGCCGGTTTCTTTCAAACACAGAAATCCCAGAGGCTTGCCGCCATCATCAAAAGCGCAAAAGAATATTTTGTCCATACTCTCTGCAATATATTCTTCTCTTGCATCCGGTATCCCGAACCAATCCGGGAGTGCTTCCAGGACAAGCCTCGCGATTTTTTGTTTTTTCAGGCTATCTGTAATTTCCCTTATCTCCATTTTATTTGCCCCTTCTAGGCTCATTCATCCTGCTGCTCAGGAGGACATTCCACGCTCCACTTCATCAGCCAAAACAAATCAATTACACCTAATCTATAAAGTTCATGCTTCATTTTCCCCTTATGCATTTTCCTGCCGACAGGTTATGTATGGTCTGTTTTTTTCCAAGAAATTCAAAAAGGATCTCAAATGTTTTGAGTTCCTTTTTTCTCCAATCTTTATTTTGCATTTTGAGACACCCTATAACATATATGCTTTTCTGCTGTAAGTAAATATAAACTTTAATTTGTTTATAAAGGCGACCGTTTTTATAGTTATTCAACTGTTTTGTGTCTACAAATGCGATTCTAGATCTATACAAGTAGAAATTTTCTATGGTTATTCAACTTTGAACGAAAGACAGCAGAAGCACTTATCTACACAAGTAGAAATTTTCTATGGTTATTCAACGACGCAGTTAGACGGCAAAACAATCTGTAATCTACACAAGTAGAAATTTTCTATGGTTATTCAACTTCAGAGGGGAAGCATAAATAAGCCATATCTACACAAGTAGAAATTTTCTATGGTTATTCAACATGCCGGATTGGCGTACCACTTATTTTATCTACACAAGTAGAAATTTTCTATGGTTATTCAACTTTTTGTATATACATATGCGTACCTTGATCTACACAAGTAGAAATTTTCTATGGTTATTCAACACGTACATGCAAGCATTATTCTTTGATATCTACACAAGTAGAAATTTTCTATGGTTATTCAACTGTTA
>CALWLH010000070.1 GCA_944381475.1 uncultured Lachnospiraceae bacterium
CGATAGTACTTATTATAGTCATCTATATTGTATAAAATTACGGAGTCAGGGGAAAAACTATTGATATATTTATTAAGGAAACAATGTATATATAATTCTTTTTCGATGTTTTCCATCAATTTCCTCCACGAAAAATTATTATTTTATCATGAATAAAAATATAATTCAAGATCCAGAATTAAAAAAAGTTTGAGACCTGACTTTTCCTGAAAAATTCTGCGATAATCTCATCAACCCGAAAAGAAAGAGGAGGAGAAATATGGGAAAAAAATACATCACAGAAATAATTGGAAATGAATTTTGCTACTGGGAGAAGAAAAAGATCTTCTTACAGGCTCCTACCGGAAGTGGAAAAAGCACTTTTATCTTGCAAAATCTTTTAAATCATTACCGCAGGAAGCGGTGGAAACTCTTAATTTTATGCAATCGTAGATTACTACGGAAGCAGTACTGGTACCAATTGGTTCAGCAATTTGAGTCCCTTTCGGAATTACAGCAAACTGTGGAAATCAAGACGTACCAGGAACTGGCTTCTATTCTCATGCATGAAACAACTCTCGATAAAGCATTCCACGGATATGCTGGGATATGCTTAGATGAGGTGCACTATTTTTATGCGGACAGCGACTTCAATGCTTTTGGAACATATGTACTTTTTCAAGCAATTATGCGGTCTGGAATCAATCGACAAATGATTTTTTTGTCCGCTACTATAGACTGCATAAAACCCTACATCCTTAAAGCAATACGCCTCCTGCAGATAGAATCTTATCAGAAGCCGGAGGAAGACGACTGTCCAATAAATCGATCAGAGATTTTTGAATCAGTTTCTTACCCTATGCCACAAAATACCTATACCGGCATCAAATGTTTTTGTGTACCAGACTTAGAAGCTTTATGCATGCAAATCGCCAAAAGTCCATCCAAGAGCATTGTGTTCATGGATAATAAAGCAGAGGCTGGTAAGATGGTTGACATCTTAGTCACCAAAAGAGGAATCAAAAACAGTGATGTAGTTCGGTTAAGCGCAGAGGATATGGAAAAAGCAGAATGCAATCCGACAATCAATGCGCTGGTTATGGCCAATAAAGTACTCCCCAAAATTTTATTAACCACTTCGGTTTTAGATAACGGGGTCTCAATCCAGGATTCAGAGGTAGAGAATGTGGCAATTATAACGGAATCCCAAATTAGTTTTTTGCAGATGCTTGGACGAGTCCGTCAGGAAAGTGCCAAAGGATTTAATTTGTATTTTGTTCTACGACCCGCCTCTTATTTTGCCCGCAGAGAGCAAGAGTTGAAGCGGCTTATGGACGCATTCGACAAGTTTGCGAATAGAAACTTATATCGATTTCGATATGAAATTCTCACGGAATTGTGGAACAATTCTTCTGAACTTGCCGATTTGTATCGTAAAATAATTGTACCTGAACCGGAAGCACTGGAGCTATTGGGGAAAACTAACCAGCTTATACGCATATCATACGGCGATACCATGCTGACTGTCAACCTTTTTTCAAAGGAAAAATCCGGTGATATGTATTTGACGGTCGCACGCTTTCGACAGGCAGCTGAACTGGATCCTGTACGGGTCGTTTATGAGCAGATGAGATGGATTGGCAAGACACCAGAGGAACTGGAGATGTTGGATGGCATTGCAGAAGAACAGCGACGTGAATTCTTGGGAATTGTCATGAAAATTCGAAATTTTACGAAAGAGCAAATGCAAGAAACAAAAGAAATGATAGCGGAAAATTTGGAAAAAATTAAAAAAATAAAAACGAGTTACGAAATCGTTCCTTTACATTGGAAAAATTATCCGAAATCCTCGCAGAAGAAGGATTAAATATCAGGAAACAGGTGATTTCTGGAAAAACAATCTATAACATAGAAAAAGCAAGGATTGGAGGCGAATAAAAATGCTACTGACTGTAAAAGATTTACAAAAAATACTGAATATCGGCCGTGACCTGGCTTACGGCCTCATGCACGCGCCGGGCTTTCCGGCCATGAAGATCGGTGGGCGCTATTTCGTGACTCGTGACGCTCTGGAGCGCTGGCTTCAGCGCTATGAAGGGAAGGAGTTTTCAATTTAAGAATTTTTGTTCATCCCCCGGAATCAGCTTACGGGGGATGCCGTATCAAGGGGAGATTATATGGAGAAAAAGAGAAACGCCAAGGGTGAGGGCAGCTTTACCAACAATCCGGACGGAACTGTCACACACCGTAAATCCGTCGGGTACAAAGCCAATGGCAGGCGCAAGGTTCTGACGGTAACGGCGGCGACAAAGGCTGCCTGCATTCGTGAAATGCGAAAAAAGGAAGAGGAATGGAACAGGAAGAAGATGGCTTTGCACGTTCAGACGAAAAGCACCGTAGTCGAATTGTGTCAGAAGCATCTGGATTATCAGGTGGAAAATGGAGAGCTGAAAAGAAAGTCGATTGACCGCCGGGAGTGTACCATTACCAATCAGCTGGAAAAGTATGATATCGGCAGTATGCAGATCCAGGCAATTACAGCTGCCGAGGTAGACAGCCATATTCAGGGGCTGATTCAGGAGGGAAGGCTTTCCGAATCGTCTATTATCAAGGTATTGGACGTCCTGAACGCGGCCTTTGAATGGGCGATACTGCAGGACGATCTGGAAAAGAATCCGGTGAAGCCAGTGAAAGACAAGCTGATGAAGAAACTGAAGAAGATGTCAGAAAAGAAAGCGGGCGCAGCCGATGTAGTCGTCCTGTCGGATGATGAGGTGAAATGTTTTGTGCAGGAGGCTCTGAAGGTGAATAAAAAAGGAAAACGGGTTTATCCAGCGGGAGATTATATGCTCCTGCTCTTATATACGGGTATGCGCTGTGGAGAGATGATTGCGCTGCGCTGGCGGGATGTGGATTGGGAAAACGGCTTACTGACAATAGAGAAGAGCGCCTCAATGACCAAAAACCGAGACAAAACGGACGACGGGGATAATAATTTTGTTATGCACGAGGATACCACTAAAAACCAGAAAGCCCGCATCATTCAGCTCACGACAGAAGCCAGACAGGTTTTAAGGAGCCTGTACAGCAGGACAGGTCCTCCCGGAGCGGATGATTTGATAACGCCTACTCTGTCCGGGAAAATGAATACCGCCTCCAATCTGGAGCACCGCCAGAAGGTTATTTTTAAGAATGCAGGCCTGGGAGATTTGGAAGGCGGCCTGCACATTTTCAGAAAGACATTTGCCACGCAGATGTATGAAAACGGGGCCAGAGTGGAGGAAATCGCGGCGTATATCGGGGATCTGGAATCCACGACCAGGAAATACTACATAGCCATCCGGAAGAAGATTGTCTCGGGCGGCATATCGAAAAGAATCGTTGGCCTTCCTGGTACTGCAGATGCCAGAGGGAATGACAGGGAGGCGTCATAAAAAAGAAATCCGCAGGACTATCCGGCGGGTTTCTTTTTTATGAAATGGACAGTAATTGTATTTCAGCAGACAGTGAGTCTGACTTTCTTTAGGAGCTTTATTCCGACACCAGGTAAAAGTCCCCGGTGAAATAATTATAACCACTCATGGCTGTATAAGAATCATATTCCAAAGACTGAAACAGGCTGAAATTCCCGTCCTCCGACTCATACTCATTTACATATTCGTCGGAAGAAGCCAGATAAACTACTTCATCAACCAGGCAGTTTTCGGACAGATCATAATTCTCGAAGCCCCAGCCGCATACGGAAATGGAGCCATCTGCGTTATAGGTTAAATTCATATATAATCGAAAATCTCCAATTTCTTCATTTGACTGGTCGGATTCGTAAGTATATCCAGGAATGATCTCAAAGGCTGGGCTTTCTACTTCTCCTGCCTCTTCGGACAGATCCGTCCCTCCGGCACCGGATTCCCCGCTCGATTCCATTACATAGCTTATCCGGATAATCCGGAAATCAGAATCATAATCAATCACCAGTCCATACCCGGTACTATTTTCCACATAGACATCACTTTGTTCCATATCGGTCTGCCGCGTATCTGTTAATTCAAACTTACTGCTCAGAATATCCCGCGCATCCTCCGCGTCATCTCCCAGGCGGATTCCAAACAGGGAATATCCGCTGTCTTCGCTATGGGATGCGTCCAGGCGGATGAGATACACCTTTCTCCAATTACACATAAAATTGATATTATCATCATTTGGATAACAGCTGGATTCTGTTTTCTTAAAGCCCAATTCTTCCAGCAATTCCTCTTCTGTAAGATCCGCGTACCCGCTTAATTCCGTGTATGCCTGATTTCTTGCACTTCCAGCAGGCTCAGCCGTGGAAGTACTGCTGCCTGCATCTTCTTCCATGAACAGGACGGCAGCTGCGAAAACCGCCAGCAGAATTCCTGCGGCAATCAGAATCCATTTCACAGCGCCTGTCTTTTTCTTTTTTGGAGTCCCGTCTGTCTTTGCTCCGCATTTCTGGCAGAAAGAATCCTTTTCGTCCAGTGGCGCTCCACAGTTTTTACAAAACATAGTTTTCTCCTCCCCCTCTATTCATAGAATGAAGCCCAGACCATCCCTGCGCTGAAAGCGTCGTTATAATACTCCCCGCTTTCCGGAAATTCTACGCTCTGGAGAGTGACTTCCCGGTATCCGTCATCCAGCTTCTCATAGAAAAATTCTATCTTAATATCCTCGCTGTACAGCGGACAATAGCCTTCCACAGAGACCAGCCAGGAATCATCAGCGACCT